>JAEZXM010000540.1 GCA_023419875.1 Pseudomonadota bacterium
GTGCCCGTCCTCGTGGGCGCGGTCGTGCTCCGGCGGGTCTTCGCCGGCCGCTGAGCCGCCGCGGTCCTCAGCCGCGCCGCCGCAGATCGAACCGGTCGAGGCTCATGACCTTGTCCCAGGCCGCGACGAAGTCGCGGACGACCTTCTCCGCTCCGTCGGACGAGCCGTAGATCTCCGCAATGGCCCGGAGCTGCGAGTGCGAGCCGAACACGAGGTCGACCGCGGTGGCGGTCCACTTCACCTCGCCGGTCACGAGGTCGCGCCCCTCGTAGACACCGGGATCCGAGTCCATGGGGTTCCAGTCGGTGCCGTTCTCGAGGAGGTGGACGAAGAAGTCGTTCGTCAGCGCCCCCTGGCGCCTGGTGAAGACGCCGTGCCGGGAGCTCCGGAAGTTGGCCCCGAGCACCCGCAAGCCGCCGACGAGCACCGTCATCTCCTGCGCGGTGAGCGTGAGCAGGTTGGCCCGCTCGAGCAGGAGGGTCTCCGGCGAGAGCCGCTGACCCGCGCGCAGGTAGTTGCGGAAGCCGTCGGCCCTCGGCTCGAGGACCGCGAAGGACTCGGTGTCGGTCTGCTCCTGCGAGGCGTCGGTGCGCCCTGGCGCGAACGGCACCGTGACGGTGTGGCCGGCGGCTCTCGCCGCCTTCTCCACCGCCGCGCATCCGCCGAGGACGATGAGATCGGCGAGGGAGACCTTCCTCCCGCCGGGGCTCGAGGCGTTGAAGGCCTCCTGGATCCTCGCGAGCGTGCGCAGCACCTTGTCGAGCTCCGCGGGCTCGTTGGCTTCCCAGCCGTTCTGGGGCGCGAGCCGGATGCGCCCTCCGTTGGCGCCGCCGCGCTTGTCCGTGCCGCGGAAGCTCGCGGCCGCGTTCCACGCGACGGAGACGAGCTGGGGGACGGAGAGCCCGCTCGCCAGGATCTGCTCCTTCAGCGTGGCGATCTCGGACGCGCCGACGAGTGGATGATCGACGGGTGGGACGGGATCCTGCCAGATCTGCGGGGGCGCCACCCAGGGCCCGAGGTAGCGCGAGAGCGGCCCCATGTCGCGGTGGAGCAGCTTGTACCAGGCCTTCGCGAAGGCCTCCGCGAGCTCCCCCGGGTTCGCGAGGAACCGCCGCGAGATTTTTTCGTAGGCGGGGTCCACCCGGAGCGCGAGGTCCGTGGTGAGCATCATGGGCGCGTGCCGCTTCGTGGGATCGTGCGCGTCCGGCACCGTGTTCGCACCGGCGCCTCCCTTCGGCCGCCACTGCTTCGCGCCGGCCGGGCTCTGCGCGAGCTCCCACTCGAACCCGAACAGCGTCTCGAAGAAGGTACCGTCCCACCTCGTCGGCGTCCGGGTCCACGCGCCCTCGAGGCCGCTCGTGATGGTGTCCTTGCCCTTGCCGGTGCCGTGCGTGCTCCGCCACCCGAGGCCCTGGTGGTGGACGGGGCAGGCTTCGGGCTCCGGGCCGACCCGCTTCGGGTCGCCGGCGCCGTGGGTCTTGCCGAAGGTGTGACCGCCGGCGATGAGCGCCACCGTCTCGTAGTCGTTCATCGCCATGCGCCGGAAGGTCTCGCGGATGTCGCGCGCCGCCGCGAGGGGATCGGGGTTGCCGTTCGGGCCCTCGGGGTTCACGTAGATGAGCCCCATCTGCACGGCGCCGAAGGGTCCGGTCAGCTCGCGTTCTCCGGAGTAGCGCTCGTCGCCGAGCCAGGTGTCCTCCGGACCCCAGAAGACCTCCTTCGGCTCGGACACGTCCGGCCGGCCGAAGCCGAAGCCGAACGTCCGGAGCCCCATCGACTCGATCGCCACGTTGCCTGCGAAGACGAGGAGGTCGGCCCAGGAGAGCCTCGAGCCGTACTTCTGCTTGATCGGCCAGAGGAGGCGGCGCGCCTTGTCGAGGTTGGCGTTGTCCGGCCAGCTGTTGAGCGGCGCGAAGCGCTGCGCCCCCTCGCCGCCGCCGCCTCGGCCGTCCTCGATCCGGTAGGTCCCGGCGGCGTGCCAGCTCATCCGGATGAAGAGCGGGCCGTAGTGGCCGTAGTCCGCCGGCCACCAGGGCTGCGAGGTGGTCATGAGCTCGTGGAGGTCCTTCCTGAGCGCCTCCACGTCGAGCCCCGCGAACGCCTTTGCGTACTCCGACTCGGGATCCGAGGGGCTCGAGCGCGGCGCGTGCTGCTGGAGCACCTGCAGGTCGAGCTGGTTCGGCCACCAGTCGCGATTCGTCCGCGGGCGGCTCGTCTTCGGCTTCGGAGAGGGGATGGCTGGGTTCTCGGACTCGCTCGTGCTCTTGGTCGTGCTCTTCGTCATGTGGTCGGGGCTCCCGGCGCGTGGCGGCTGCGGTTTCACTCGGCCGCGATCGAATAGAGGACGACCGCGCACGCCGCGGGGGAGAACATGATGCCGCCCCAACGGAGAGCGCCCGCCGGGGGAGCGGTCGCGCGCCCGCGCCGACCACACCCGCTCGTTGCCGCTCCTTGCGCCGGTCTCCACGTTTCCCGCATCCGGGTGCCGGGCGATCGGCCGGGCCTTCGGGGCCCGGCGCGGTCGGCCGGCACCGAGCGCGAGAGGGAACCATGAGGCGCCTGGGTCTGGCGTTCGTGCTGGCTGCGGCGGCGGCGTGCGAGAGCTCGGTCGGAGGCGGAGGAGGGGGGAGTGGCGCCGGCGGCGGAGGAGGCGGCGATCCCGAGACCCCGCCGACCTCGGAGCCCTCGGGGACACCGCCTCCGGCCGAGCCGGGACCGAGCCGGTTCTCGGTGTCGTGGCGGCGAACGGCGACGTCCGACGAGCTCACCGCACTCGAGCTCCGGGTGGCGGGGATCTCGGTCCGGCTCTCCTCCCGAGGCGATCGCACGGACGGCGGCCCGTGCTTCGACGAAGGCGATCTCTTCTTCCCAGCGGAGACGACGAGCCGGATCGACTTCACGACCACCGGCACCACGCCGGTCGCGGGCTTCCAGACCGACCGCGAGGGCGAGGTGGCGGAGGTGGCGCTCTTTCTCCGCGACGCGAAGGTCGTGCGGCTCGGGCAGGACCGCCAGGTCCGGCATGGCCTCACGTGCGTCGCGCCCGACGGCACGCGCTTCACCGTCATTCGCGGCGCCCCCACCGGCGCGATCACGCTCGCGGCGGACGAGACGACGGCGATCCTCGTGGACGTCCGTCCCGAGGACATCGGAGCGCATTCCGTCGACTGCCCGCAACCCGAGCCTCCGCCCGCGTGCGACTGGAGGTACTCGGACTGGGGCCCGTGCCGGGCTCCGGGCGAGCAGTTCCGGAACGTGATCGGGCTGGGCAACGCGGGTGAGGTGTGCACCGGGCTCCCCGTGACCACGCGGGAGTGTGTCTTCACGCCCGACGACGGCGGCCCCGGGGACGACGATGGTCCTGGGGACGACGATGGTCCTGGGGACGACGACGGCGGCAACAGCGGCCCCGGCGGCGGCGACGACGACGGAAGCAGCGGCCCCGGCGGCAGCACCGGCCCGAGCGGCGACGACGGCCTCGAGGCGCACGACGGCGGGAGCACGATCCCGGAGTGCGATCACGAGGACGACGCCGGCGACGACGACCCGAACGATCGTCGGGTCTTCACGCTCCCGGAGGAGCTCTTCTGCCACACGTGATCGGGGCCCCCGCGCCCGCTCGCCCTACGGTGGCGGTCGCTCAGGGATCCTGCCCGAACTCCTGCGCCAGCTCCTCGGGGTCCAGCACCACCGTCCAGCGCGCCGCGCCGGCCTCCTTGAGCTTCTTCTCCCATTCGGCGAGCCGCGCTCGGTAGGCGGCGGGGTCGTTCACGTCGGCGGCCAGCCGCTTCACGTTCATGGCGAAGACGTCCGTCCCGACGAACTCGTCGGCCTCCAGCGTCCGGCGGACGCCCTTCGGCAGCTCCTCGCGCATGTCGCTGAAGATCACGATCGCGCGCTTGCCGGCGCCGGTCTTCTTGAGGTGCTCCGAGGCGAAGAGCAGGGCGCCGCTGATGTCCGTGTATCGTGCCCGCTTCTGGGACTCGGCGAATCCATCGAGCGCCTGGGCGAGGCCAAGCTTCTGGGCGTTCGCGCGGCTCGGCTGCGTGTCCAGCGTGACCCGCTGGATGAGGGACTCGTCGGAGTAGCTGCGGTCGGCGATCCGGACGATCATGAAGGTGTCGCCGGGACGGATCCCGGGGAGGAGGCCGGCGCGGACGATCCGCATCACGTCCGGTAGGCGGTCTGCGTACGTCCCCGAGACGTCCACGAGGACGGCGGTCGCGCGGGCATCGCTCCTGCCATCGGTGCAGGCCGGGGCCGCGAGCAGCGTCGCGCCGAGGGCGGCGAGGGCGAGGATCCGGTTCGTGGTCATCGGCGTGGCGCCTGGAAGGGTTGGGTGCGCTCGGTCGGGTTGCGAAGCCCTGCCGGTTCCACGGGGCTCGGCACACGCGCGGAACCGCCGCGGACGAGCCGCTCGATCTGCAGCGGGACCACGATGTAGATGTCGAACACGTGCGCGAGGACGCTCATGAGGCCGCGAACGAGCGTGGCGCTGATCCGGACGATCGCGCCGAGACCGCGGAGGAGGAGCCCGAGGCCGCGCCCGATGACGTGCCGGCCGGTCTCGATGAGCATCTCCAGCGGGACGGCGATCATCGCCAGGATCCAGGGGAGGATGAAGCCGAGCACCGCCTGGCCGATCACCGGGATGCGGGAGAGGCCGGACTCGAGGAGCTCCTTGGTCGGTGAGGCATCGCCGGCGAGGGCGCGGCGCATGTACTGATCCTGCTCGACGAGCTGCTCGCGGAGGATCGCGAGCGAGGCCTCGATGGCGGCGAGCAGGAACAGCCCGCAGAGCGCCACGACGAAGATCGCGCGGCGGCGTGAGGCGGGCAGCCCGGAGAGCTTGGGGAAGAGGTGCGTGATGCCCAGGGTCTCCATCACGAAGATGCCGGCCGCGACCTCCATGAGGACGATCACCAGCGCCGCGATCTTGGAGATGGCCAGGCCGGCGACCGAGCCGCCGGAGGTGACGAGCTCGGACATCGGCCGGGCGATGAGGTGGAAGTTGACGAACGCGCCGAAGCCGGCCACCGCCACGACGAACGCGGAGATGATGAAGAGGTTGAGCGATCCGGCCGCGAGCCCGCGCTCGACCGCGTCCTCGCCCTTGCGGATCTTCTCGTAGGTAGCCATGTAGCCGTCGATCTTGCTCGAGGCGCCGAGCGTCCCGGTGACGGCTTTCTGGACCTGTTCCAGCGACCCCTTGATCGTCTTCCAGACCGGGGCCAGGTCGGCCAGGATCCGGTGCCGCTTGGTGGTGGCGTCGCGGTACTCGGCGAGGGCCTTCTTCTCGGAGGCGACCGCCGACTTGTGGATCTCGTCGAGGACCTTCTGCACCGTCCGGTCGCCCGCCTTCGGCAGGGCGGCGATGGCCTGCACCGCCTCCGGCCAGCCCGGCGCCTCGGGCGGCGTGAGCCCGGACGCCTTGAGGTCCTCGTCCACGCGCCGCACGCTCTCGTCGAGTCGCTTGTGGAGGGCGGGATACTCCTTCAGCTCGGTCGTGAAGGTGGTGGCGAGGCGGGTGAACTCGCGCTCGATCTTGGCCTCGGCCTCGGCGCGCCCCGCCTCGAGCATCACCTCGCGGTTTCGCCGGTGGAGCTCGTCGGAGGTGCTGCGCAGCCAGCGGGCGGTGACCCGCAGGGCGCCGCCCAGGGCGGCCCCGAGCTTCCGGAGCCCGCGGTGCACGGGCACCCGCGCCGCGTAGAAGATCACCTGGGAGATCAGGAAGAGGACGAGGAGCGAACCGACCGGGTTTTCGGGCCAGATGTAGAGGCTTCCCATGATGGGCCAGGATTATGGGACACCCCGGGCCCCGATCCAATGTACGACCGGGAGCCCCGGATCACGCCCAGTCAATTCGCCGGGTTGCGTCGCGGCGCGGGGCGTCGGCAGGACCCGCCGCGGGCGCCCCGTGCTACATTCCCCGAGACCGTCGCCATCGCCGGCGGATCCCGGAACGGCACCCGATGCCCATCCCCGAGCACTCCATCCCACGGCTCCTCGAGGGCGCGGCCCTGCCACCCCGCGGCCTCGCCTTCCTCGCCGACCGGCCGGGGCTCTGGCCCTATGCGGCGGTGCCGGCGCTCCTCGCGCTTCTCGGCGCCGTCGTGCTGTTCGCCCCCGGGGTTCCGGTCGCGAGCTGGCTGCTCGGCCTCCTCTGGGAACGGCCCGACCCCTGGTACTTGTCCTGGCTCTGGCTGATCGCCCGCGCCGCGATCTGGCTCGTGGTCCTCGTGATCGCCGTCGCCGCGCTCCCCACGGTGCTCGCGGCGCCGGCGCTCGACGTGCTCTCGCAGCAGGTGGAGAAGATCGTGCTCGGCGCGCCGGGCGGGCCGGGAGGGATCGGCCGGATGGTGGCGGAGACCTGGCGCGGGGTCACGAATGCGCTGCTGCGCATCCTCCGGCTCGCGCTGGGCCACGCGCTCCTCCTGCTCGTGCTGCTCGTGCCGGTGGTGAACGTGGCCTACCCGGTGCTCGCGTTCCTCTGGACCGCGCGCTGGACCGCGATCGAGTACCTGGACGTGACCATGGCTCGGCACCTGTACCGGCTCTCCGACGTGCGGGCGGCGCTGCGGAGCGTCCGGCCGCTGGGCGTGGGGTTCGGGAGCGTGCTCGCACTGGTCCTGATCGTGCCGCTCGCGAACTTGCTGGTGGTGCCGGTGGGCACCGTCGCGGGCACGCTGCTCTACTGCTCGCTCGTGCGCGCCGGGAAGCTGCCCGGGAGATCGACGCCGACGGCCGCGCCGCTCCCCGCGTCGTCGATCCGGTAGATGCCGCCGCGGTGGTCCACGACGTGGAGCTCGCCCGCCTGGTCCTCGGCGAACGACGAGATGCTGGCGTCCGTGTCGAGGAGCTGCGCCGGCGCGAGCCCCGGCGCGCCCGGCTCGTGGGTGAAGATCCGGCCCGAGCCGAAGTCACCGAAGACGTAGAGCCCACGGAGCGCGGGGATCGCCGCGCCGCGGTAGACGTACCCGCCGGTCACCGAGAACCCGAGGTCGCGACCGTACTCGGCGACCGGGTCCACGATCTGCGCGCCGCCCGCCTCGTCGCCCGGGCCCGGGCAGCCGCTCGAGGGGTCGAAGCAGTGGGCCCCCTCGCGGAACCTCCACCCGTAGTTCAGTCCCGGCTCGACCACGTCGATCTCCTCGAAGGAGGCTTCGCCGACGTCGCCGGCCCAGAGTCGATCGGTCTCGCGATCGAAGCTCCAGCGCCAGGGATTGCGGAAGCCGAAGGCCCAGATCTCCGGGCAGGGCTCGGCGGTGGGCGCTGTGCCCTCGGTGCACTTCGGCCGCGGAGGCGTCGTGGCGAACGGGTTGTCCCCGGGGACCTCATAGCCGTCCTCGGTCCCGTCCACGTCGATCCGCAAGAACTTGCCGAGCAGCGTGGTGAGCGTCTGGGCGCGGTTCCCCGGATCGCCCCTGCCCCCTCCGTCCCCGAACCCGAGGTAGAGGTAGCGGTCCGGGCCGAAGGCCATGCCGCCGCCGTTGTGGTTCGTCGCCGGCTGGTCGATCGCGAGGACGATCTGCTCGCTGTCCGGGTCGAGCTCGAGCAGGTTCCCCTCCCGGGCGCGGAGCCGGATGACGTACGAGCGGAGCTCGTCGTTCGGGACGAAGTTCAGGAAGACCTCGGGCGTCGCGGGCCAGTCGGGGTGGAACGCCATGCCGAGGAGTCCCATCTCGCCCGTGGCGTCGATCCGGTCGGAGAGGTCGAGGGCCACCGTTGGAGCCGCGGGGCTCGCGACGTTCTCGAACGTCTTCACCACCCCGCCCTGCTCGACCACCCACCAGCGCGCGTGGTCGCCCGGGGCCTGGAGGAGCAGCACCGGGCTCGCAAAGCTCAGGCC
>JAEZXM010000070.1 GCA_023419875.1 Pseudomonadota bacterium
ACGGCCGCGGCTCCGCGACCGGCGTCACCACGGGTGAGAGCCCGGCGAGGTCGCGCGTGGCGAGCGCGCCGGCCGCGAGCCCGCCCAGCAGCGCGGCACCCCGGGCGGCGGCGTTCGCGACCGTCACCGCGTCGAGCGGGACGCCGAGCGCGTCCGAGAGGAGCTGTCGCCAGCCGGGGTGGACGGTGCCACCGCCGGCGAGGCGCAGCCGGGCCGGGGCGGCGCTTCGCTCGCGCAGCGCGTCCAGTCCGGCGCGGATCGCGAAGGCGACGCCCTCGAACGCCGCCCGCATGAGTCGCGCGGTGCCGTCGTCCGCGCCGATCCCGACCCAGCCGGCCCGCAGCTCCGGGTCCATCCACGGCGTCCGCTCGCCCCCGAGGTACGGCAGGAAGATCACCCGGCCGCCCTCGCCCTCGGCCGAGAACGCGCGCGCGAACGTCTCCTCCCACGAGAGCTGGAGCGTTCGCCGCGCCCAGTCGAGCGCGCCGCCGCCGTTGAGCATCGCCGCCATGACACACCAGGCCGGCAGCCCCGCCGGGCTCGCGCTCCGGTAGAGGTTGAGCCGCGGCGAGAACCCCGGCCAGCCGGCGCGCGGCACCAGCACCTGCGCGCTCGTGCCGATCGCGAGCTGGGATTGGTCCTCGGCGAGGAGCCCGCTCCCGAGCGCGGCAGCGAGCGTGTCGCCGGCGCCGGCCGCGACGGGAACGCCGGCCGGGAGCCCGAGCGCCTCGGCCGCGGCCGGAAGGAGTCGGCCGGCGGCGTCGGATGAGTTCACCAATGGTGGCAAGACGTCCGGGGCGATCCCGGCCGCGGACACGAGGGCCGGATCCCAGCGCCCGTCCCGGTTCGCGAGCAGCGTGCCGGTGGCGTCGGACGGGTCCGTCGCAGCCTCGCCCGTGAGCCGGAGCCGCACCCAGTCCTTCGCGAGCAGCACCCACCGCGCGGCCTCGAGCGACGTCGGCTCGTGCGCCCGGAGCCAGGCCAGCGTCGGCCCGGTCATGCCCGCGGATGGCGCGTTGCCGGTCACCTCTCCGCACTCGGACGGCCACCACGGCAGGACCTCGGCCGCGCGGCCGTCCAGCCAGAGGATCGCGGGGCGGGCCGCGCCGCCGTCCGCGCGCGCGAGGACCGCGCCGTGCATCTGCCCCGAGAGGCCCAGCCCGCGCACGGCAGCCCGCACCTCGGGCGGCAGCGAGCGGCACGCGGCCACCGCGGCCTCCCACCACCGCTCCGGATCCGTCTCGGCGAGCCCCGGCGACGGCCGCTCGACCTGGTACGCGACGGCCGCCTGGGCCGCGGCTTCGCCCCGCTCGTCCAGAGCGAGCGCCTTCAGGGAGCTCGTCCCGATGTCGAGGCCGAGGAGCACGGCGGTCTCCCTCGATCCGCCGAACCCGTGCCGTGGCACGCCGGCAGCACGGACATTCTTTACAGGCGCCGGGCCCGGCGGGCGAGGTGCTACCCTCCCGGGCAGGCGAGGTGCACGTGGACGCGAGCGAGGGGGCGAAGCGACGGAAGTGGTCGGTCCTGGCGGCGGTCGGTGTGGGGACGTTCATGTCGGCGCTCGACGGGAGCATCGTCAACACGCTCCTCCCCCGGCTCGAGCTCGCGCTGGGGGCCACCGTCGCCCAGACCGAGTGGGTGGTCGTCGTCTACCTGCTCGTGGTGAGCGGGCTCCTGCTCATCGTCGGCCGGCTCGGCGACATGCGCGGGCACAAGGACGTCTACGTGGTCGGGTTCGCCGGCTTCGTCGCGAGCTCGGCGCTCTGCGGCCTCGCGCCGTCGCTGCCCTGGCTCGTCGGGTTTCGCGCGCTCCAGGCCCTCTCCGCCTCGATGCTCTTCGCGAACGCCCCGGCGATCCTCATCGCCAGCTTTCCCCCGCAGGAGCGCGGGCGGGCGCTGGGGCTCCAGGCCGTGATGACGTACCTCGGGCTCACGGTGGGCCCGCCCCTCGGCGGGTTCGTGGCGACGCACCTCGGCTGGCCGGCGATCTTCTACCTGAACGTCCCGGTGGGCGCGCTCGGCATCTGGCTCAGCGTGCGCAACATCGCCCGCGATCGACCCGCCGGGCCGCGGCGGCGGTTCGACGTGCTGGGCGCGGCGCTCTTCTCCGCGGGCCTCGTCGCGCTCCTCCTCGCGCTCAACCAGGGGCACGCGTGGGGCTGGGCCTCGCCGCCGATCCTCGCCCTCCTCGCCGTGGCGGCCGCGGCGCTCGTCGCCTTCCTGCACGCGGAGCGGCGGCGCGCCGATCCGATGCTCGACCTCACGCTCTTCGAGAGCCGGGTCTTCAGCGGCGCGGTCTTCAGCGCGGCGCTCAGTTACGTCGCGCAGTTCGCGATGATGTACCTCCTGGCGTACTACCTCCGGTTCCGCGGGCTCGGCGCCGACTCCGCCGGGCTCCTGCTCACGGCGCAGCCGGTGGTGATGATGATCACCGCGCCCGTCGCCGGGACGCTCTCCGACCGGATGGGCACGCGGGGCCCGGTCGTGGTCGGGCTGCTGCTGCTCACGGGCGGGCTCCTCCTCCTCTCCGGCGTGGGCCCCGCGACGCCCTGGGCGTACGTGGTCCTCGCGATGGCCGTCTGCGGCCTCGGGTTCGGCTGCTTCGTCGCGCCCAACAACAGCCGGCTGCTCGGGGCCGCGCCCGCGAACCGCCGCGGCATCGCCTCGGGCGTGCTCGCGGCGGCGCGCAACGTCGGGATGGTGCTCGGCATCGGGCTCGCCGGCGCGGTCTACACGACCGTGCTCGCCCGCCGCGGCGAGGCCGCGGTGGTGGACGGCGTCGCGATCGCGCTCCGGGTCGTGGCCGCGACGACGCTCCTCGCGGCGCTGACGTCGTGGATGGAGGGCAAGGACGCGGGGAGCCCCGCGGACGGGACGCGTCGTTGACTCAGAGAAACGCGAGCCCGTCCTCCTGCGCCCCCGTCCACCGCTCCAGCACGTCGTGGTAGCGGACGAACCGGCAGTCGAAGCGGCTGCACTCGTCCGGGCGGATGGCGGCGACGGCCTCGGCGTGCCGTGGCCCTCCCCAGACCTCCGCGAAGCGCTGCTCGAGGACGTTGCCGATCCGGTGGCGCTCGGGGCGGTGGCTGAAGTAGCAGCAGAGGTAGACGTCGCCGCGCGCGTCGATGGTGGTCTGGAGGGGTGACAGCTCGCAGCGGCGCGCCATGGTGAGCTTGGCGAGGCTGCCCAGCACCGGGAAGCCCGCTGCCGCGGCGCGCGCGCGGGCGAGGTCGGCCTCGACCGACCTCGTCTCTTCCGGGTCGAGGGCGGCGGGGTCCTCGCGCACCGCCTTGAACTGGATCGAGTCCACGCCGAGCGAGCGAGCGAGCTTCACGGCGGGAACGACCTCCTCGCGGTTGAGCCGGTTGACGAGGAACTTGAGCGAGATCTCTGTCCCGCGGCGGCGGGCCGCGACGAGCCGGCGCACGTTCTCGATCACCGTGGGCCACGGCGAGCTCCCGGACGACGGGCGGACGCGGGCGTAGGTCCCGGGCGTGGCCGCGTCGATCGTGACCCGCAGGTACGCGAAGTGAGGCAGGGCCTCGGCGACGAAGCGGCTGCTCACGCAGGTGCCGTTCGTGAGCGCCCCGAAGCGGAGCCCGGCGCGGGCGCCGTGCAGGACGGCGTCCACGGCCCCGGGGTGCAGGAGCGGCTCCCCTCCGCCGCAGAGCTCCACACCCATGGTGCCGCCAGCCGCCAGCTCGTCGAGCAGCGACGTCCATCGCTCCAGCGGGAGCTGCGTCGGGGCCCCCTCGTTGAGCGCCGCGTATTCGCACCCCACGCAATGCAGGTTGCAGCCGTACACAGGGTAGATGATCGCCATGCGCGGGAAGGGGAACCTGCCTCGGCGGATCTCCCGGATCTGCGGGTAGTGCGACAGGATGCGGAGATCGAAGTCGGAGGGGACGGCGCTCTCCTCCGGTCGGTCGGCCGGCCCGGGCGGGGCCGGCGCCGGCCGCGCCAGCAGGCGAGCGAAGCGGAGGCCCTCGCGCACGAGCCGCTTCTTGTCCTTCCCCCCGACGCGCCGGCCGTAGGGGATGGCGACCTCCTCGAACCGGAGACCCAGCCGCACGGCGGAGACCGTCTCCCAGCCGACGAGCACGTTTCCCTCGAGGCCCTCGAGGCGCGGGCGCAGCGCCGCGTAGAGGCGCGCGGACCGCGCCCGGAACCCGTGGAGCGGATCGTGCGCCGGGAGCCGGTAGCGGGCGGCGAAGGCCCGCGCCGCGGCACGGCTGGCGAGGCGCGCCGACCAGCGCCGACCCGGCATGCCCGATCCCCCGGGGCCGTACCGGCGGGCGACGGCCAGATCCGCGCCGGACGCGACCGCAGCGACCAGCCGCTCGACCCCGCCGAGCGTGTGCACCCCGTCGCCGTCCATGGTCACGCGCACCTCGCCGCGCGCCTCGGCCATGCCCGCGCGCCAGGCGGCGGCGATTCCCGAGCCCCGCCGCATCGAGACCGTCCGGACCCACGGCTCGTCGCGCGCGCGGAGCAGCTCCGCGGTGCCGTCCTGCGAGCCGCCGTCGACGAAGACCAGCTCGAACCGCCAGGGGCTCTGCCAGGCCTCGCCCAGGTCGAGAAGGTGTCGGACCCCCGCCAGCTCGTCCAGGACCGGGACGACGATCGACACCGCGGGCTTCACGTGCCCTCCGGAGCCGTCACCTGGAAGACGAAGATCGAGTGTCCGATCACGGCCAGCAGCCTGCTGCGGGGCGGAAGCGCGTCGGTCGCTTCGAGCTTGTCCAGGAGGAAGGCGCTCACCGCGACGGTGTCGCCCGCGCCGATCCCCTGCGCCACCCGCCACTCCTTCTCCATGCGCGTGTACTGGCTGAACGTAGGCAGGAGGATCTCGTGCCGGATCCCGGCGTGGCGCGGGCTCGCCATGCCGAAGTAGGCGAGCTTCACGTCGCGGATGCCTCGCTCGTC
Source organism: Pseudomonadota bacterium (assembly GCA_023419875.1). Lineage (GTDB taxonomy): Bacteria > Myxococcota > Myxococcia > Myxococcales > Anaeromyxobacteraceae > Anaeromyxobacter. The sequence continues at coordinate 4,927 of JAEZXM010000070.1, forward strand.
CAGCCAGCGCGAGAGGCGCGTCAGGTCCTGACCCCAGTCGAGGTTGCTGTCGAGGAGGACGCGGTGGCGCGGCGCCGCCGCGACGGTGGGGGCGTTGAAGTACGCGAGGTGGTAGGGGCTGCCGGCGAGGCACTCGACCGCCAGCCCGATGGCCAGGGCGCCGACCGCGACGCGCGCGGCGAGTACCCGCCCGGTCGCGGCCTCGGGCCAGGCCGCACCGCAGGCCACCATCGCGAAGGGGAACGCGGGCAAGAGGTGACGTATGCCCATCGCGAGCGGGCTCGCCATGGCGAAGGCGGTGATGCCCAGCGCCGCGAGCCCGAACGCCGGCCCCCAGCCCGCGCGCGTGTCGCGCCGCCGGGCCCAGGTGATGACCCCGACGACGAGCAGGGCCAGCCAGGAGACGGGGTTCTTCACGAGGAAGGTGAACGGCAGGTACCACCACCACCCCTCGCGCGAGTACTGGCCCAGGGCGAAGCCCCAGTGCCCGGCGACCGCGTGGTTTCGCAGCTCGGTCAGGCCGACGAGCAGGGCCTCCGGGAGCAGCCGGTGCGCGGCGATCCAGGCGAGGATGCCCCGCATGCCCTGCGGGCCGTACTGGAGGTGCTGGGTCGCCTGGTAGGTAAGATCCGGGGACGTGGCGAACCGGAAGCCGTAGGCGCCCCAGATCGTCGCGTACACCAGCGCCGCCATGACGAGGAGCCCAGCCGCCCATCGGACGGCGCCGCCGCGGGCGCCGGGTTCCGCGGCCGCGAAGGGCGGCCGCTCTCGCGCGAACCTGACGGCGTGGGCGATGCCGAGCATCGCGAAGACCGGCCCGAGCACGAGCATGGAGAGCTTGGCCATGACCGCCCCACCGGCGAGGATGCCGGCGGCGGCGCTGCGCCAGGGAGTGGGCGCGTCCAGCCAGCGCTGGAAGGCCACCACGGCGAGGAAGGCGAGCGCGGCCGCCGCCACGTCGACGGTGACGAGGTGCGCGTGCGCGAGGAGGTTCGGGTTGAGCGCGCCCGCGGCCAGGGCGAGGAGCCCGCCGGCGTCGCCGAACAGCTCTCGCGCCACCGCGTAGACCGAGAGCAGGAGCAGGAGGCCCCAGCCCAGCATGGCGAGCCGGGCGCGGAACAAGATCCGATCGGTACGGTTTCCGCTCTGGAACAGGAAGGCGAAGCCGAAGCCGAAGTGCTCGGCCTCACGCCATGCCGGGCGTCCCGTCGGCAGGTGGACGTCCTCGCCCAGCAGCGCCATCGCCGCGATCCGGCGCCCAAGGGGCGGTTGCTCGGTGACCATCCGGTAGTCGCCGAGGACCAGGGCGGAGTAGGCCGCGGAGAGGTGGGGGCCCTCGTCATAGGTGCCCGACTGATCGCGCATCTCCCAGACCGAGAGGGCCACGAACGCCGCCAGGAAGGCCGCGACCACCGTGCGGCGTGCGAGCGGCGACATCATCGGGGGCGCTCCACGGCCGGGCCCCGCGGCGGTCCGGCGACACCGTGCAGCAGCGCCCGCGCCCAGAGCCGGGCGTAGCGCGGCAGCCAGCGGACGAGCTGGAACCGGCTCACCCCGGTCGTCCGGCCGCTCCAGTGGGTGGGGACCTCGGCCACGCGCCGCCCCGCTCTCCAGGCGGCGAGCGTGATCTCGAAGGCCAGCTCGAACCCGCCCTCGGCGCCCGGGGAGAGCCCGCGGACGAGGGCGGCGTCGTAGAGGCGGAAGCTGTTGGTCGCGTCGCTCGCGGGGAAGCGCGCGAGCCAGCGGAGGCTCCGGCCGCCCCAGCGCGCGAGCTGCCCCTTGAGCCAGGGACCGCCGCGCTGGGATCCGCCGCGGGCGTACCGGGAGGCGACCACCACGTCCGCGCCGGCGCGGTAGGCGTCGAGCATGGCCGGGAGCGCGGCGGGGTCGTCCGACAGGTCGGCCATCATGACCACGGCCGGCCCGCAAACGGCCGCACGCAGGCCGGTCAGGATCGCGGACCGGGCTCCGCGCCCGTCGTTCCGCACGAGGGTGATGGGCGCCCCCGCGGCCTGGAGCGCCCGCGCGGGCGGGAGGGTGTCGTCGTCGTCGCGGTCGTGGACGAGGAGCACCCGGCTCGCGGGCGGGAGCCAGGGCGCGAGCCGATCCCAGAAGCGGGGCAGGTTCCCGCCCTCCTGGTACACCGGAACGACGACGGTGAGCGGTCCGTCGCGGGATCTCACAGCGCCCCCTGGCGGAGCTGCTCGCGCACCCAGGGGATGACCTCGTCGAGGACCGCGGCGAGCGGCGTCGTGGCCTCGAAGCCGAGCAGCGCACGCGCCTTCTCGGTCGAGGGGACCCGGCGCTGCACGTCGTGGGGGTACGGCTCGTCGGAGACGCAGGAGAAGGGCTCGCCCGGGCGGAGCCGTCCCCAGATCATCTCCGCCACCTCACGCACGGTGTGCCCCACAGGTGTCGCCAGGTTGAAGTCCTCGTTGATCGCCTCGGGCCGCTCGATACAGGCGCGGATGCCGCGCGCCAGGTCTCCACCGTACGTGTAGTGCCGGACCTGGTTCCCGTCCCCGAGGAGACGCAGCGGGGCCTGGCCGCGGATCACCTTCTGGATGAGATCCGGGATGACGTGGCTCATCACCAGCTGCACGTCGCCGCTCCCGAGCGCGCCGGCGGCCCGCGCGCGCTGCTCCCCGACGCCCACGCAGTTGAAGGGCCGGACGATCGTGAAGGGGAGCCCGTACTGCTCGAAGGCGCCGCGGGCGTAGTACTCGCAGGCGAGCTTCTGGAAGCCGTAGGTCGAGCGGGGCGGCGGGCACCGCCGCTCGAGACCCTCGCGCGACGGAAACTCCGTCGCGCACTCGTACACCATGGAGCTGGAGAGGACGTCGATCTTCCGGAGCCGCCGGTTCCGGTGGGCCCAGATCGCGGCGTCGAAGGTCGCGGCCACGATCCGGTCGTTCTCGGCCAGGAGATCGTAGGCGAGCGCGTGGAAGTAGGCGATCCCGCCGATCATCGCCGCGCCGGCCACGAGCTGGTCGCAGTCGGCGGCGAGCTCCTGGAGCAGGCTCACGTCCTTGCAGTCGCCCTGCACCAGGCGGTAGCGCGGGTGCCCGTCGTGCGCCCGCCGGACGGGGCCGTACTTGGAGAAGTCGTCCACGCCCACCACCTCGTGGCCGGCCTCGAGCAGCTCGGCGACGAGGTAGCCGCCGATGAACCCGCTGGCGCCCGTCACGAGGATCTTCATCGCAGGAGGCTCCCCCGCCCCAGCGCGTTCCAGGGGTCGAGGACCGGTTGCCGCGGCGCGAGCGAGCGGTACCGCGCGTGTGGCGTCGTCACCACCAGCACGTCCGCCTCCGCGAGGACGCGCTCCAGCGGCACGAGCCACGGGTCGGTCAGGTACTCGTCGGTGCAGAGCACCTCGCGGCACTCCAGCGCGAGCAGCTTCCGCGTCTTGAAGGCGAGCGACTCGCGGCGGTCGTCGTTGTCGGGCTTGAACGTCATGCCCAGGAGGCCCACCACCTTGTCCCGCAGGCCGAGCGGCCGGAGCTGGGCCAGGAGCACGCGCGGGAAGCCCTCGTTCACCGCGGTGGCCGCCTGCCCCAGGGAGAAGTCGTCGTTGTAGAAGGCCGTGAGCTGGAGCGTGTCCTTGAAGAGGCACGGCCCGGCCGCGAACCCGGCGCCGGGCAGGCCCTCGAGGCGCGGGTAGTCGCGCATGATGGCCTCCCGCACGCGCGCGTAGTCCACGCCGGCCGCGGCGCAGAGCGCGTAGAACTGGTTGGCCACCGCGAAGCTGACGTAGCGCCAGGAGTTGCAGAGCAGCTTGCCCAGCTCCGCCTCCAGCGGCGAGAGGGTGATCACCTGGGCGGCGACGCGCGAGAAGAGCTCCCGAGCGCGCTCCAGCGCGCGCGGGGCCGCGCCGGCCACGAGCTGCGGCAGCCGCTCGATCTCCTCGATGGCGTGGCCCTGGGCGACCCGCTCCGGGCAGCAGGCGACGTCCACGCCGGGCAGGTGCGCGTCGAACCAGCGCGCCACGAGCTCCGTCGTGCCGGGGTAGACCGTCGATCGCAGGACGAAGAGCTGGCCGGGGCGCAGGTGGGGCCGGAGGTCCTCGAGCAGTGAGAGGAGCTTGCCGACCTGCGGGTTGTGGTGCTCGTCGAGAGGGGTGCCGACCACGCAGATGACGGTGTCGGCCGCGGTCAGGGCCTCGGGCGAGGTGGTCGCCGAGAGGCTCTTCCCGGCGTGCAAGCGCAGGAGCTCCGCAGCGCCCGCGTCCAGAAACCCCATCTCCCCGCGGTTGGTCCGCGCGACCGCGGCCGCGTCCACGTCCACGACGGTGACGGCGCTGCCGCGAGCGGCGAGCGTCAGCGCGAGCGGGAGGCCGACGCGCCCGCATCCGCCGAGGACGGCAACGTGCTTCCCGGTGACCACCACGATCTCCCCCGGCGAGCACGGCTCGCCCGCGCCAGCGTCGGCGCGCCTCGTCGTCTCGCAGGCGAGGAGGTGAGCGTAGACAACGCGGTCTGTGACGTCAACGCTGCGGGTTTGCCGTGCGCCGCGGACCCGCTTGTCCGACGGCATCGGCTCTGGCAGCCTGCGCGACGGTGCTCGCCACCGTCCCCTCGCCGAACGCCCGCGCGCTGCGCCCCTTCGTGGAGCGGCACTGGCGCGTGCTCCTCGCCGGCGTGCTCCTCCTCGCCCTGGGCGCGCGGATCGCCATGCTGCTCGGGCTGCGCGAGAGCGTGTACGGGAGCTTCCTGTTCTGGGACGAGCGCACGTACGACCGGTGGGCCCGGGCCATCGTCGCGCGCGAGCCCTACTACGTGTACAGCGTGAGCCCGCTCCCCGCCTACGTGACGGCGGTGGTGTACCGTCTACTCGGCACGGAACCGCTGTTCGTGCGGCTCGTGAACACGGGGCTCGATCTCGGCACCTGCGCCTTCCTGTTCGCCATCGGGCGGCGGCTGTCCGGTCCGGCGGCCGGGGTCGCCGCGGCGCTCGTCGGCGCGCTCTACCAGCCGTTCGTGCTCTTCGGGGCGGCGATGCTCAAGGAGTCGCTGGGGCTCTTCCTCTTCGCCTGGACGATCGCCCTCGTCCTCGCCGAGGGCGAGGAGCACCGCGGGTGGCGCACGCTGCTCCTCGGCGCGGTCGTCGGGCTGCTCGTGAACGTCCGGCAGAACGCGGCGGTGGTGCCGATCGTGGCGCTGCCGTGGATCGCCTGGAGGCTCGCGCGTCGGACCTCGTCCTGGCGGGCGCCGGCGCTGGCGGTGGCGCTCGCCTGCGCGGGGTTCGCGGCCACGACCGCGCCGTTCGCGGTCGCGAACCTGCGCGGCACCGGCCGCCTCTCGCCGGTGCCCCTCGGCGGCTTCGACTTCTACCGCGGCAACGTCCTCGAGGGGCCGACGCCCTACTACAACCCGGTGCCCTTCTCCTCCACCGACCCGGACACGCAGGGCGTCGAGTTCCTGGTGGAGGCGCGCCGGCGCTCGGGCCGGACGCTCTCCCTGGCCCAGGCCTCCGATTACTGGTCCCGGCGGGTGATCCGGAACGCACGCGAGCACCCCGCGGCCTTCGCGCGCCGGCTGCTCGTCAAGGCCGGGGCGGCGGTGAACCGGTGGGAGGAGGGAGACAACCACTCCCTCCCGTTCCTCCGCGATCACGTGCCCTTCCTGCGCGTCCCGCTGTTCGCCTTCTGGCTCGTCATGCCGCTGGGCATGGCGGGCCTCCTCTCCCTGGCGGTCGCGGGCGACGGGCGGGCCCGGATGTTGCTCGCGGTGGTGCTCGCCTACGGGGGGAGCATGGTCCTCGTCTTCTCGAACATGCGGATCCGCGCCCCGCTGATGATCATCCTCATCCCGTACGCGATCTGCGGACTCCAGCGCGCCGCGCGCGCACTCCGCGCGCGCCCGCGTGCAGCGCTGGGCTGGGCGGCGGCGGTGGCCGCCTTCGTCGCCCTGGAGCTCCTGCCGGTCCCCGGGACGGGCGATCTCACGGCGCACTACAACACGCACGCCGCCGCCCTCGTCGCGCAGAACCGGACGGAGGAGGCCCTCGAGTGGTGGCGGCGATCCTCGGAGGCGCAGGGGACGTACTCGCACTTCGCCGACCTCTCGCTCGCCACGATCGCGTTCGGCAAGGGCGATCTCCCCACCGCCTGGAGGATGGAGGCGCGCGTGCCGCGGGACTCCCACGCCGCCGCGCTCAAGTACGCCCTCATGGGAAGCATGCTCGCCGCCGACCGGAGGGCGCGGGAGGCGGCGATGGCCTTCGAGCTCTCGCTCTCCCTCAACACGGCGCGGATCGCGCCGCTCACCGGGGCCATCGAGGTGAACCGGATGGTCGATCACGCCCGGGCGCGGCAACTCGCGGGGCACCTCAAGTACTTGCAGGAGCTGTACGGACCCCTTCTGCAAGCGCGCGGAGAGCTCCCTCCGGCAGGGCGTCGCTAACTTCCTGTTTGCGACGCTCGCGGAGTCATGGGAGGATGCAACCCACTGTTGATGGTCCGCGCGGCGTGCGCGCCGCGAGGGGGGGAAATGAGAACATTGCTCAGGTGTGGGGCGGCGCTTGCCTTGGCGCTGGCCGCGGTGGCGGTGCAGGCCCAGGTCTACAGCGCGAAGAAGGGGATCTACAGCGGCGGCGTCTCCAGCACCGAGTGCCCGGACCCGCTGGCCGGCTACGTCAGCGATCCGGCCAGGATCAAGGCCACCTGCGTCTCCGCCACCGAGTACGAGCGGCGCCGGCTCACGGTCACCCTGAACGGCTGCTTCTCCGCCTTCCCCGGCACGCGAGATCCCAACGGCGAGGATCTCTCCTCGGTGGAGCCCAACGTCACGTACCGGACCTGCCCGGCGTGCATCGGCTCGTACTGCAACGCCGCGTGCACCATCTCCTCCGGCGGCTACGGCGGCCCGAGCGGCCTCTGCCCCGGTGGCCAGATCACGCGGCCGGTGTGCAACATCCAGGTCCACGCGTCCAACGCGTGCGGTCCCCAGCGGCTGTCGTGGTCCAAGAACCGCGGCGGCTACTCGTGCGGTGTCATCGAGGCGGTCTGGGACGTGCCCGCGGGGGCGGCCGTCTTCTACGAGTTCGCCGGTGACGATCCGATCCAGCAGGTCATCAAGGGCGTCGAGGAGCAGTACGCGCACGTGGTGCTCTCGCTCGGTGACAAGGGCATCGCCCACGCGACCGGGCAGATGGCCAATCACCGGAAGCCCGATCCGCCGGACCTCGGCGACATGAAGAAGGCCTGCGATTATCCACTGTGGGAGAACGAGCTGCGGTACATGGCGCCCGGCGTCGAGATCGTGAACTTCGGGGCGATGCTGGCGCAGGGCTCCGCCACGGGAGGGAAGTGGCGCGCGAGCACCCAGGGCACGAAGATCGCGAACTGGGCCCTCAACGAGGCGCCCAGGACCACGGTGACGTCGAGCGTCGGGTATCCGGGAGCCACGTACACGCGGCTGCTCCGGAGCAACACCGTGATCCCGTACGGTCTGTACCAGTACACGAACATCCAGACCACGCACCTGGGCAAGAGCAGCACCGCCAGTCAGGTCGACTACAACGGGATGGTCTGCTCGACCTTCATGGCCTGGGCGCAGGCGAGCGCCGAGGCCGGCGTGATCGAGCCCTACACGTACAGCCACGCGCAGCTCGCGAACCAGCTCAACTTCATCCACACGTACGTCAAGGACCAGTGCGTCCAGCGGATGTACGACTCCGGCACGTCCGCCAACTGGGTGGACGACCGGTGCTTCCTGTCGGACCGGGGGGTCTGCACGGCGGCCGCCAACCAGATCACGAACTGCTTCGTCACGCCGACGGGGTGCGGCCTCAACGGCTCGTACTGGAAGAACACGCGGGACAACCCGAACGCCACGGCCTGGTCGATCAGTCCGGACCGGATCGGCGGCGTCGGACCGCGGCACGCCAACGTGAACTCGACCTGGTCGGGCGCGGGCGCCGGTCCGGAGCAGACGCCCAGGTGGAACGCGGCCGGCCTGACCTACGGCTGCTGGCGGTAGGCCGCACGTGACGCGCTCGAGAAGGCGGCTGCTGGCGGCGCTCGCCGCCGTGCTCGCGGCGGTGCTGGGCATCTGGTGGCTGTTGTTCGCGGACGTCGAGCGCTCCGGGGGGACCGGGGATCCCGGAGCGCTGTTCACCGACGCGATGGAGCGGGCCGATCAGTCCTACGCCGAGCCCGGGAGCGCCGAGCTCCCGGCGGTCGCGCCGGCAGCGGCCGAGGGGGCCGCCCGGGCGGCGCCGCCGGTGGTGGACGAGATCAGGGTCTCGAAGACCTCGGTCTGCGAGGGGGAAGAGGTCCTGGTCTCCGTCCGCGCGCACACCACCGACGGGAACGACGCCTTCCTCCGCTACCGCGTGGGCGCCGTCCGCGGACAGGTGGTCCCGATCCGCCTCTTCCGGATGCCCGACGAGGAGGACCGCCCGAGCGTCGTCGTCTCGAGCAAGACCACCTCGACCACGGTCCCGCTCCCGAAGGTGGAGATCCGGGACTGCCGCCCGGTGCGCTTCCTGCGCGTCCACCAGCAGGCGGTGATGAACACGATCGACGAGCACGAGTTCTGGGTCACCATCCACGAGACCCCTCCGTCGAGCCACTTCGAGCCGGTCCGCTTCGTGTGGAGCTTCGGCGACGGAGCCGAGCAGACGACGACGGTGCCGCGCGTGACGCACGACTACTCCGGGCGAGCGCAGAAGACCGAGGCCGCCCCACTCCTGGTGACGGTCACCGCGATCGACGCCGCCGGCGTCGAGGTGGAGGGTCACCTCGCGCTGGAGCTCCTGAACCTGGGGTTCGCCAACAAGGCCCATGCCGGCACGATCCCGATCTTCGCGCAGGGCACGCCCCGGTTCCCGGTGCAGGACGACGACGGCGTCACGCGCCAGACCTTCCGCATCTGGCACTCCGAGGACCAGCCGGTGGAGATCACCCGCGTCACGGTCCGCAAGCGGAAGCGGTCCCCGGAGAACGGGTTCATCCCCGACCCGTCCCCGCGGGTGGAGATCGACCACACGCGGCTGTTCGAGAACACCGACATCCCGCCGGGCCGGGGGCTGCAGCAGCCCTTCCAGTACGACTTCGGTCGCGACCCCGAGGTCTACGTCGTGGACGTGGACCTCGAGGGCCGCAGCGCGGACGGGCTGCCCGCGCGCGGCCACATCTCCCTCATGCGGCCGTCGCCCAAGCCCACGCGCGACAACAGCGCGCCGGTCAGCGACCCGGAGACGATGGCCAGGGTGATGAAGGCCATGTCCATCCTCGGCCAGGAGACGGTCACGCAGGAGGACATGGATCGGCTCGAGCGCGAAGGTCGGCTGACGGTCTCCCAGGAAGAGGTGACGCGGGTCATGGACGGTGGGTGGGCCACCGACCATCCGCCCGAGGCCGTGCTCCGCTGAGGGCGCGATCACCGGGTCCGGACGAGCTCACGCGGACTGCCCCTTCAGCCAGCTTGGTCCGAGCGCCGCAGCGAGCGCCCCCGGGCCGCCGTCGTCGGCGCAGAGCTCCCAGACCACCACGCCACCGAGGCCCTTGAACGACGCGCGGCCCGCGCGCCGGAAGAGCTCCAGCACCCGGCCGCCCTGGGAGCAGACGACGAGCTCCTGCGGTCCCTCTCCGAACCACCAGCGGGCGCGGAGCTCGTCCGGGATCCGCTCGGGCTCGACGGTCACCTTGCGAACGATCCGGGTCTTGTGGACCTCGGCCAGGAACACCTCCAGCGCCTCCTCGGAGAGCGCCGCGCCGCTGTTGTAGATGTCGCCCGTGGCGCCGTCGTCCTGGGCCGCGGCCTGGAGGGCCTCGCGGGCCGGCGCGGAGAGGAGCCGCATCGCGCCCTGAGCGTCGCCCGAGCGCCAGGCGTGAACCGCCGCCGCGGCGGCGTCGGGTGCGAGCGAGAGCCCGAAGGGCTGTCCCACGAAGACGGACCAGGCGTGCTCGAGGGCGGGCGTTCCGCGGGCGGCGCGCTCGCGCGCGAGCGACGCGTCGGCGCGGGCCCGGGCCGAGAGGGCGCGGGCGGTCCCGCGCGCCGACTCGTTGATCTTCTCGGCGATGGCGACGCGGTTCCGGCCGAAGACCTCGTCCTCGATCACCAGCACGAGCGGCTCGGGGCCGAAGCTGATGAAGGTACCGGCCTCGAGGGCCTCGCCG
>JAEZXM010000597.1 GCA_023419875.1 Pseudomonadota bacterium
GAGCCGGAGCCCGCGCTCCCCATGGACGCGGGGCCTCCGCCGGGTCCGCCGGCCGCGCCCGAAGAGGAGGACGTGCCCCCGCCCGCGCACGCGGAGGCCGCCGCTCCTGCGCCCGAGCCGAACGTGATCGCGCTCGAGCCGCCCGAGCCCGTTCCCGTCGAGCAGCGCGGCTTCTTCGACGGCGATCGTCTCGTGCTCGACGCGGTGATCGTCGACCCCGCGACCGGCGAGGTGCTCTGGACGAAGCGGATCGCGCGGAACGCGGACCCGCGGGACGCCGAGGCGGTGCGGGCGGCGGTGGACGAGCTCCTCTCGGACGGCGGCTGGAGGGTGCCGGCCCCCCCGGGGAGCTGAAGGATCCTCCGGGGTCGTTCCGCTCCTTCCCACATCGGCCCAGCCCGGACGGCTTGCGCTCGGCTCCTGCGCGCGCAAAGCTCGGGGGGTGCCACAGGAAGAGCCATTCACCCCGACTCCCTCGGCCACCGCGCTCGCGCCCGGCTTCCTGGTCGCGGCGCCCTCGCTCGCCGATCCCAACTTCGCGGGCTCGCTCGTCCTCATGGCGGAGCACCACCCGGAGGGCGCGCTCGGCTTCGTCGTGAACCGCGCCGGGCCGATCACGGTGGCGGACGTGCTCGACGGGCTCGACGCCGGCCTGCGCTCGGCGGCGGAGGCGCGCGGCCGGGCGGCCGATCCGGTGCTCGTGGGAGGGCCGGTGCAACCGGAGCGGCTCTGGATCCTCTTCCAGCCCGGCCCGCAGGCGCCCGAGGAGGGCGCGGTCGCGGTCGGCGCGGGGGTGGCGCTCGGCGGCTCGCGCGAGCTGCTCGAGGCGCTCGTGCGGTCCGAGTCGCCCGGGCCGTACACCCTGCTCCTCGGCTACGCCGGCTGGGCGCCCCTCCAGCTCGAGCGCGAGGTCGCCGCGGGCGCGTGGGTGCCGATGGGGCTCCACCAGGACCTCGTCTTCCGGGTCCCGCTCGAGCAGCGCTGGGATTCGGCGGTGCGGAGGCTGGGGCTCGATCCGTCGGGGTTCCTGGTGGGCGGCGGCGGCGCGAGCGCCTGAGGAAGGCCTGAGGGCCGAGGGCTGACGCCCTATCTTCCTGTCCACCACGTTCTTGACGATGGATCGTCCGTCCAGTATCCATCCGTTCAGGTAGACGCGCGCCCGCTGTCAGGGGCGCCTGGTAGCCATCCGGGCGACACGCAAGGGAAACGGAGAGACACGATGCCCGTGGGACCGGAGAAGGAAAAGGCGATCGACCTGGCCGTCTCGTCCATCGAGAAGGCCTTCGGCAAGGGCTCGATCATGCGCCTCGGGAACGAGGAGGCGCTGGTGAAGGACGTCCAGGCGGTCTCGACGGGCTCGGTGTCGCTCGACATCGCGCTCGGCGTGGGCGGCCTGCCGCGGGGGCGCATCATCGAGATCTTCGGGCCGGAGTCGTCGGGCAAGACGACCCTCGCCCTCCATGCCATCGCCGAGGCGCAGAAGAAGGGCGGCATCGCCGCCTTCGTCGACGCCGAGCACGCGCTCGACGTCACCTACGCCCGCAAGCTCGGCGTTCGCACCGACGACCTGCTCATCTCGCAGCCCGACACCGGCGAGCAGGCGCTGGAGATCGCCGAGACCCTGGTCCGCTCCGGCGCGATCGACGTCCTGGTGATCGACTCGGTCGCCGCCCTCGTCCCCAAGGCCGAGCTCGAGGGCGAGATGGGCGACGCGCACATGGGTGTGCAGGCGCGGCTCATGAGCCAGGCGCTCCGCAAGCTCACCGGCACCATCTCGAAGTCCTCGACCATCGTCGTCTTCATCAATCAGATCCGGATGAAGATCGGGGTCATGTTCGGGAACCCGGAGACCACCACCGGCGGCAACGCGCTCAAGTTCTACGCCACGCAGCGGCTCGACATCCGCCGCATCGGCGCGATCAAGGACGGGGAGCAGGTGATCGGAAACCGGACCCGGGTGAAGGTGGTGAAGAACAAGGTCGCTCCGCCCTTCAAGGAGGTGGAGTTCGACATCATGTACGGCCAGGGCATCAGCCGTGAGGGCGACGTCCTCGATCTCTCCGCCAACGAGAACATCGTCGAGAAGAGCGGCACCTGGTACAGCTTCGAGGGCGAGCGGATCGGCCAGGGCCGCGAGCAGGCCAAGGCGTTCTTCCGCGAGCACCCGGAGATCCTCCAGCAGGTCGAGGGCAAGCTGTACGACAAGTTCGGCATCCGGCGCGGTCCGGTGGCGGTGCCCATGCCCGAGCCCGAGGAGAAGGAAGACCGCAAGAAGGCCAAGGGCAAGTGAGCCCATGTACCTGAGGCCCCGGAGGCGGGGCGAGTTCGAGGCCGGCTCCGAGAGGAGCCGGCCTTCTTCTCGGGTGTACCAGCGGCCATCCGCCTGGTAGCCCATCCGAGGGCCGGAAGATCCGCGCTACACTCGCCGTGGGACCGGCCCGGCGGTCGCTCCCCCGGAACGTGGCAAGACCTTTCGCGGACAAGAGCTGGCTCGCCGCGCTCGTCGACGAGGCCGTGCGGTCGTACGAGGCGGGCGCGGCGCAGCGCACGGCTTCCGATCCGGAGGCGGCGCGGCGGCTCGACTTCGCCGTCGCGGCTCGCATCGCCGTCGCCCGTTCGCTCCGGGCGCGGCGGTCGCCCACCGTCCCCACCGGCGAGTCCGAGAGGTTCCTGGAGCTCGTCAAGGACCAGGTGGTGCTCCTGCTGGATCTGCTCCTCCTCGCGGCCGTGCCGGCGCCGGCCGAGGGCGTGCGCAACCTGGTGGCCGCGTTCTTCTCGGGGGCGCTCGGCGCGGAGAAGCTGGCCGTGGGGGTCCTGCACGGGCGGACCCCCGAGGCGCGGGCGCGCGCCGCCCGCCGCGCCCTGATCGCCGCGGGGCGCGAGCTCCGCGCGCGGTTCTACCCGCCGGGAGAGCCGCTCAACGGCCTGCCGCTCTCCTCCGGCTCCTCCGCCGTGCTGCGCCGCCACCTGGCCCGCGTCGTGGGAGGCTTCGCCCGAGGCGGCGCCCTCGAGGTCGACGCGCTCCGGCGCCACTCCGCATACGCCGCCCGCGAGCTGGCGCTGCTCGCCGAAGCGCTCGCGGGGCTCTTGCGGACCGAGGCCGTCCCGGGCCGGCGCGAGGGATGGGTGCGCCGCCGCCAGATGGCGCGGCTCGGCCTGCGCGGCGCCATCCTCCGGGAGGCGCGGGCCCGCGTCGCCTCGCCCCGAGGGCCGGAGGAGCTCGCGGCGGCCGCGCCGGAGCTCATGCGCGGCTTCCTCTTCGAGCAGCTCCTCCTCGCCCAGCTCCGCACCCGGCTCCCCGCCGAGGCCGCGGGGAGGTTCGTGGAGGCCTTCGGGCAGGCGGCGCGGCTCGACCCGCAAGCCGTGATGGCCGCGCAGGTCGAGGCGGCAGCGCAGTCCGGCGATCCGCAGGCCTGGTTCGAGGAGGTGGAGGGCCGGGGAGGCGGGTTCGACTGGCAGGACCTGGCGGACGGCGTCGGGGAGGCGGCCGACAAGGTCGCGGACCGCGTCGGGACCGCGGTGACGCAGAACCTCGGCGCGCTGGTGACGGAGATCCGGGAGACGGGCGAGCTCGGCACGCTGCTCGCCCGGGCCGCCGCCGGCCAGCGCCTCTCGACCGAGGAGAAGCGGAAGATCCGCACCCAGCTCGTCGATCTCGCGAAGGCCGTGCCGGCGCTGGCCCTGTTCGCGGCGCCGGGAGGCGCGCTCCTGCTGCCGCTGCTCGTGAAGCTGCTCCCGTTCAACCTCCTCCCGAGCGCCTGGGAGAAGGTGGGCGAACCGGCGCGCGCCCTGCCGGAGAGCGCGGCGGCGGGAGAAGGGCAGGCGGCGGAAGCCGCCGGGGATCCGGCGTTGCCGAAGAAGCCCGCGGCCTGAACGCGCCCGCCTACTGCCTGCGCAGCCGGGCGGCGAGCCGCAGGGCGTCCTCGTTCACGACGCCCGTGAGCCGGCGTCCCTTCTCCGCCGGGGCGGCGACCATGGCCTCGATCTTGTCCGCGATCTCGCGGCCGGCAGCGCCGAGCGGCTCCCGCTCGGCGATCCAGCGGAGCGCGAGCACCGCGTGGTAGCGCGCCTCGACGCCCGCCTCGTCCGCAACCGGGAGGAGCAGCGCCGCCGCGAGCGCCTGCGCGTCCGCGGCTGTCCCTGCCCGGCCGACCTGGAGGGCCGCCCGGTCCCGGACCGCCGGCGCGGGGTCGGCGAGCTTCGCCGCCCAGCACCGCGTGTCCGCGCAGCTCGAGGCCGCGGCGAGGCGCGCCTTCATCGCCGCGAGCTCCGCGGCGCGCCCTCGGCAGAGGGGCGCCTGCTCCTCCTCGCACGGCGCCTGCTGCGCCCCCTCGACGATCGGCAGCTCCGCCGCGCCGCCCAGGCGTGAGAGGGCGGTGAGCGGCCCGTACCGGCCGAGCCAGCCGCCCTTCCCCGCCGCCGTCCGGAGGGCCGGGAGCGCGGCGGGATCGCCGATCCGGGTCAGCGCCTCGGCGTATCGGATGCGCGCGTCCACGTCGGCCTCGCGGGCGAGGAGCTCGGAGATCGGGCCCACCGCCTGCTTCGCCCGGAGCCGCCCCAGCGCCTCGGC
>JAEZXM010000013.1 GCA_023419875.1 Pseudomonadota bacterium
CGCTGACCCGGCTGCTGGGGCTCTCGAGGCGCCTGGAGCTCGAGGTCGATCTCTGGAACGCGCAGAACCGGCTCTGGACGTGGGCGGGGGCGGCGCGGGTCACGATCGACCGGGATCTCGCGGCGGAGCTCGCTCGCGGGTTCTGGTTCGACGAGGCCACGCTGCTCGCACGCGCCGGCTACTGACCCGTCCGGTTCGCTTACCGCCGGCCCGGACCGCTCGCGTCCCTCGTTCGCGGGTCGCCGCGGCATGTGCGAGAAGCGCGGCGCGAGGGGCCCAGGTCGCACCGGATTGCACCCGCAGCGAACCACGGACCGGGGCTTGAACGCCCCGGGCCGCCGGGGGATGATCGTCTCGGAAGCGCGGTTCACTCCGGGATCGTGCGCTTCCCCTGGAGGCTCCATGAAGGCGGGCGTGGCCTTTGCCAACGACGCGAGCGGGTACGTGGCGGGCCGCCGTGCTGCGGAGGAGGCCGTCCGGAAGACGGGCGCGCTCAAGACGCCCGACGTGGTCCTGGCGTTCTGCGCGGGGACCGCGGAGGCGAACGCCGCGTTCGCCGGCATCCGCTCCGCCGTCGGTGCGCGCGTGCCGATCCTCGGCGGGTCCGCCCTGGGCGTCGTCAGCAACGAGCAGGTGAGCCGGGACGGCGTCTGCGTCGCCGTCATGGATCTCGGCGCGCCGGTCGCCGCCGTCGGGTTCACCGAAGGGATCCTGAAGGACGAGAGGAAGGCGGGCAGGAAGCTCGGGAAGCTGCTCTCCGAGGGCGGCGTCGGGAACGCGATGCTCCTCTTCTACGACTCGCTCCGCAAGCCCGCCGGGGCCGGCCCGGCGGTGATGAACGCCTCGCGGCTCCTGGTCGCCGGCGTGGAGGAGGGGTTCCCCGGCGCGCCACCGGTGGTCGGCGCCGGTCTCCTCGCCGACGCGGGCCAGACGGCGACCTGGCAGTACTGCGGCGACGATGCCCGGCAGGAGCACGTGGTCGGCGCGCTGCTCGGGACGCGGGTGAAGACGATCGTGCAGGTGATGCACGGCTGCGCGCCCGTGGACAACAGCTTCCACGTGCTCACGAAGATCAAGGACGGCGTCGTCGGCCTCATGGACGGCAGGCCCGCCGCGGACCGGATCGACGAGATCCTCGGCACGAAGGAGTGGCGGAGCCAGCGGCCGGTGCAGCGGTTCGCGCTGGGGCTCGCCCTCGGCGACAAGCTCACCACCCTGGGCGAGGACGGCTACGTGAACCGGCTGCTCGGTGGCGTCATGCCCGACGGGAAGTCGGTGTCGCTCTTCGAGCCCGACCTGGAGGACGGCGCCCAGGTGCTGTTCATGAAGCGCGAGCCGGAGACGGTGCTCGAGTCCGTGAAGAACGGCTGCGAGGCGGCGATCGAGCGCATGAAGCGGCAGCGCGTCCGCCCGAGGATCGCGATCTACATCGATCACGGAGGTCGCAGCGCGGCCACCGCCGGGACGCCGACCGAGGAGGCCGCGGAGGTCCAGGCGATCATGACGCGGGAGGGGATCTCGCTCGTCGGGTTCTACTCCGGCGTGGGCATCGCCCCGGTCCGCGGCCTGAACCGCGGTTTCGACTGGGCCGGCGTGCTCCTGCTCCTCGGCGAGGGGTAGCCCGTTCACTCGATCCGGATCGATCCAGCCTAAATCGGTTCAGACGACGGCGACTTCACCGGCGTAGCGGAGCGGGTACTTGACGGAGGGGCGAAGAAGGTGGACACCCCTCGTCCCGTGTGAACGCTCACATCGTCGTCTCCCGTGCCCCTGCCCTCGCTTCAACGAGGAGTGAATCCATGAATCGCTCTGCCCGTGGAGCGCGATCGGCCTGGTTGCCGCTCGCGCTCGCCGCTTCGCTCGCCGTCTCGGCCTCGGCCCAGGCCGCCTCGCTGGTCCAGGTGACCGGGTTCGGAACCAACCCGACCAACCTGACCATGCACCTGTACGTGCCCGACACCCTGCAGGCCCGTCCGCCGCTCCTCCTGGCGCTGCACTACTGCACCGGCACGGGCCAGGCCTTCTTCTCGGGGACGGAGTGGAGGTCGGCCGCGGACCGGTACGGCTTCATCGTCATCTACCCCTCGGCGACCCGCAGCGGCCAGTGCTGGGACGTCTCCTCCGCGGCGGCGCTCCGGCGCGACGGCGGGAGCGACCCGGTCGGCCTGCGGTCGATGATCAGCTACGTCCAGGGCCGATACCCGATCGACACGAGCCGGATCTTCGTCACCGGCGCGTCCTCGGGCGCGATGATGACCAACGTCATGCTGGGCGACTACCCGGACGTCTTCGCGGCCGGGGCGGCGTTCATGGGCGTCCCGTTCGGCTGCTTCGCCACCAGCGACGGCTCCGGCTGGAACTCCCAGTGCGCCAACGGCCAGATCTCGAGGACGGCGCAGCAGTGGGGCGACGCGGTGCGGAACGCGTACCCCGGGTACACCGGTGCGCGCCCGCGCATGCAGCTCTGGCACGGCACGACCGACGCCACCCTCAACTACAACAACTTCGGCGAGGAGATTAAGCAGTGGACGAACGTGCTGGGCCTGTCCCAGACGCCGTCCTTCACCGACACCCCGCAGTCCGGCTGGACCAGGACCCGCTACGGCGGGACCGGGGCGCAGGCGCCGGTGGAGGCCTATAGCCTCGCGGGTACCGGCCACTCGATGATGCTGAACGGGCAGGTCGCGTACGCCGTCACCTACTTCGGCCTCGACCAGCCCAGCAACGGGACGACGTACGCCCTCACGGTCACCAAGGCGGGGACGGGCAGCGGCACGGTGATCTCGAGCACGGGCGGGATCAACTGCGGGTCGACCTGCTCCACGAACATCGCGAGCGGCACCACCGTCACGCTGACCGCCACCGCCGCCGCCGGCTCGAGCTTCGCGAGCTGGGGCGGCGCCTGCACCGGGAGCGGAACCTGTACCGTGTCCATGACCGCTGCCCGGGCGGTGACCGCGACCTTCAACGGCACGAACCCCGGCGGCCCGATCTCCATCAACGCCGGCGGGGCCGCGACCGGAAGCTTCGTGGCCGACGTCAACTACTCGGGAGGCAGCACCTACTCGACAACCAGCGCCATCGACACCTCGCTCGTCCCGTCCCCGGTCCCCCCGCAGGCGGTGTTCCAGTCCGAGCGGTATGGCGAGTTCAGCTACACCATCCCCGGTCTCACCGCCGGGAACGGCTACGCGGTGACGCTCTACTTCTCGGAGAGCTACTGGACGGCAGCCGGCCAGCGCACGTTCAACGTGTCCATCAACGGCTCCGCCGTGCTCACCGCGTTCGACATCTTCGCGACGGCGGGCGGCGCCAACAGGGCGGTGGCCCGGACGTTCCAGACGACGGCCAACGCGAGCGGCCAGGTGGTGATCCAGTTCGCCAGGGGCGGCGGACCCGACAACCCCAAGGTCTGTGGGATCGCGGTCGCGGCCGGCACCGGGACGAGCTACACGCTGAGCGTGACGAGGTCCGGTAACGGCACGGTGACCTCGAGCACCGGCGGCATCGACTGCGGCGCGGCGTGCTCCGCGAGCTTCACGAGCGGCACCGCGGTCACGCTGACCGCCACGCCCGCGAGCGGCTCGACGTTCGGCGGCTGGGGCGGCGCGTGCACCGGCAGCGGCGCCTGCGTCGTGACCATGACCGCCGCGCAGGCGGTGACCGCCACCTTCACCGGCACGGGAACCGGCGGCGTCTTCCTCAACGCGGGCGGTGCGGCGACCGGCTCGTGGGCGGCCGACGCGTACTTCTCCGGCGGAACGACCTACACCAACAGCAACACCGTCGACGTCTCCGGGCTCGGCGCCAACGCGCCACCGGCGGCGGTCTTCCAGTCGGAGCGGTACGGCGCGTTCACGTACACGATCCCGAACCTCACCGCGGGCGCCGCGTACACGGTGACGCTCTACTTCGCCGAGACCTACCACACCGCCGCCGGCCGCCGGGTCTTCGGCGTCAACGTCAACGGCGCGACGGCGCTCTCGGGGTTCGACATCTACGCCGCGGCGGGCGGACAGAACCGGGCCATCTCCCGCTCGTTCAGCGCCACCGCGAACGCGAGCGGCCAGATCGTGATCCAGTTCGTCTCCGCCACCGAGAACCCGAAGGTGAACGCCCTCGCGGTCGTGGCGGGCGACACCCCGCCGCCGCCTCCTCCCCCGGCCGGCGGGGCCTCGCTGAACGCGGGCGGTGCGGCGACCGGGACGTTCTCCGCGGACGCGTACTTCTCCGGCGGGACGACGTACACCAACAGCAACACCGTCGACGTATCGGCCCTCGGCGCGAACGCACCCCCGGCGGCGGTCTTCCAGTCGGAGCGGTACGGCGCGTTCACGTACACGATCCCCAGCCTCACCGCCGGGGCCGCGTACACCGTGAGGCTCTACTTCGCAGAGACGTACCACACCGCCGCCGGCCGCCGGGTCTTCAGCGTCGCCATCAACGGAGCGACCGCGCTCTCGAGCTTCGACATCTACGCGTCGGCGGGCGGACAGAACCGGGCCATCTCTCGGACGTTCAACGCCACCGCCAGCTCGAGCGGCCAGATCGTGATCCAGTTCGTCTCCGGCACCGAGAACCCGAAGGTGAATGCCCTCTCGGTGACGCCCGGCGCGAGCGACGATACGGACCCGCCGCCGCCGCCCCCGCCGAGCTTCGATCCCTGCCCGGCCAGCGGTGACTGCAAGGTCCTGCCGCTCGGTGATTCCATCACCGACGGCTTCAACGTCGCCGGCGGGTACCGGATCGAGCTGTTCCGGCGGGCCCGCGGCGCGGGGAAGCGCATGACGTTCGTCGGCAGCCTGGTCAACGGCCCGACCACCGTCGACGGCGTGACCTTCCCGCGCAACCACGAGGGACACAGCGGCTCGACCATCGATCAGATCGCCGGGCTGGTGCCCTCTCCGGCGACGAGCTCGTCGCCGAACGTCGTGCTGCTGATGGCGGGAACCAACGACATGTACGGGACCGGCAGCGGAGCGTCACAGCGCCTGGACGCGCTGCTGGGCAAGCTCGTCTCGGCGGCCCCCAACGCGCTGATCGTGGTGGCCCAGCTCACGCCACTCGGCGACTCGTCCCGCGAGTCGCTGGTGCGCACCTTCAACGCCGCGCTCCCGGCGATCGTCAACGCGCGCCGCGCACAGGGGCAGCACGTGGTGCTGGTCGACATGCACACGGGCTTCCCGACCTCCGAGCTGGCGGACGGGACGCACCCCAACAGCGCCGGCTACGCGCGGATGGCCGGCGTCTGGTACGCGGCGATCAGCTCGTACCTGCACTGAGCGACGTATGGGGCCGCCGGTGGACGCCGGCGGCCCCAAGCTCCCGCTACCGGCCACGCGCGGCCTGCGCGCGCGGGAAGTACAGCTCGAACGTGGTCCCGCGCCCGCGGTCGCTCTTCAGCAGGATGGAGCCGCCGTTCTGCTTGACCAGTCCGTACGCGGTCGCGAGGCCGAGCCCGAGGCCCTGGCCGAGCGGTTTGGTCGTGAAGAACGGCTCGAAGGCATGAGCCTTCACGTCGGGTGTCATGCCGATCCCGGTGTCCGCGACCGTGAGGCGGACGTGCGGCCCGGTCCTGAGGAACGGATGGGCGCGCACCAGGCTCGGGTCGACCTCGACGTTGGCGGCGGCGAGGGTGAGCCGGCCGCCGCCGGCCATCGCCTCCAGCGCGTTGTGCGCCAGGTTGAGCGGGCCCGCTCGACGCCGATCGGTTCGCAGACGACCGGCCAGAGCAGGGCCTCGAGGTCCAGGGCCAGCTCGACGCCCGCGGGGAGCGACCTCCGCAATTCCCGCTCGCACGAGCGGACCACCTCGTCCAGACCGACCGGCTCAGTGTTCTCGGCCCCCGTGCGCGCGAACTGCCCGAGCCGGGCGAGCAGCTCCTTGGCCGCGTTCCCGGCGGACAGGATGTCCGCGACCATGTCGCCCGCCTCCGACGCGCCAGCGGGGATCGCGAGCTGCAGGCCCTCGGCGCAGCTCAGGATCACGGCCAGGCGGTTGTTGAAGTGGTGCGCGAGCCCGGCCACGAGCCGGCTGACGCCCTCGAGGTGCTGGAGCCGTTGGAGCTGCTCCCGGGCCCTGCGCTGCTCCGTGACGTCGCGGTTGATCCCGAGGACGCCGCGAGGGCGCCCCTGCGCGTCGCGGTGCACGAGCCAGCGCGAGGCCACCCGGATGTCGCGGCCGTCCTTGCACGTGTGGGTGACCTCGCCCTCCCACGCGCCCTGCGCCTCGAGCGTGTCGCCCACGCTGCCGTGCACCTGCGGGAGGTGGTCGCGCGTCTTCAGCAGCTCCCGCGGCACGCGGCCGAGGGCCTCCTCCTGCGTCCAGCCGTAGGTCGCCTCCGCGCCCTTGCTCCAGAAGACGATCCGGTGCCCCTCGCTCGTGGCGAGGATGGCGTCCGGGGCCATGTGGAGCAGCGCCAGGTAGTCGAGCGGCGGGAGCGCGCCGAGATCCCGCAGCACGGAGAGGATCTGTGTCCGCCCGCGGGCGTCCTCGACGGCGGCGCAGCGGAGCTCGACCGCGAGCACCCGCCCGTCCCGGGCGCGCAGATGTGTGGTGCGCGTCGAGGGCGTGCCGCCCAGCAGGGCTCCGATCTCGTCCGCCGAAGGCGGCGGCTCGCCGGGCGCGGCCAGGTCCTGGAACGTGAGGCCCAGGAGCTCCTCGCGCTCGTAGCCGAGCAGCCTGCACGCCGCCTCGTTGGCATCCACGAGCGGGCCGTCGACGCCGGCGGCTGTGACCTCGTGCAGCGCGACGGGGTCGCTCGACAGCTCGAGGAACCGCTCGTGTGGACGCTTCTGGGGCATCCGGGGCCCCCGCGGCTACGTCACTGGTGTAGCACGGCCGCAGGGGGCTCGCGAGCGATCGCCTCGGTCCGCCTCGCGCCACTCACTTCGGGAACTCCGCCAGGCCCTCCCGGGTCAGAACTCCCGCAGCTGCTGATTGAGCCCGCTGTGGCAGTCCCATTGAATCAGGTTGCCGCCGTCCGCGGTGCTGGCGCCGGACACGTCGACGCAACGGTTGCTCAGGCGTGAACGCAGACGGAAGTATCCGCTGCCCATGCTCTCCTTCGTCCACTGCTGGCCGGCGGTGCCGTTGCAGGTGTACTGCTGGAGGGAAGCTCCGTTGGCGGTCGACGCGCCGGCCACGTCCAGGCACTTCCCGCTGTGCTGGGCGACCAGGGTGACGGAGCTGCCGTTCACCTGCTGGAGCCATCGCTGGTTGCTGTTCGTGTGACAGGCCCACTGGAGCGCCCTCGCGCCGTCGGCCGTGGATGCACCGGAGATGTCGGCGCACCGGCTGCTGTGCCGGAACTGGAGACGGCTGACCGTCCCTCCGCCCCCGCCCGCATTGCCGATCGGACGGAAGGTCGCGTCGCCGTACTGCGCCGCGCCGGGCTGGACGAGGTTCACGTAGAAGTTCCGATGGGCGATGTAGTAGCCGGGCAGGTTGTAGGCCTCGTAGGACGCCCAGGAGCTGCTCGCCAGGCCGGGGCGCCGGTAGAAGGTCGCATCCGCGGCGAACTGGCTCGAGCCGTCGTTCCGGACGAGCGAGAGCTCGTAGTTGAAGTGGCGGAGGAAGAAGCCGGGGAAGTTCACCGACTCGAACGAGACGCCGGCGCTGTTCGCGAGCCCCGGCCTCGCCACCCACTCGTCGTCGTTGTCGTTGGTGAACGCGTATTGCAGCGTCGCGCGGTAGTGATTGTGGCCGAGGAAGTGGCCGGGGAAGCTGTAGGACTCGAGGTCGCCGTTCCCGGGGTACCGGCCGTTGTAGACCACCGGGACCAGCCGGTCGCCCTCGACGATCAATCGGTCTGCCGAGACGGACCGGCTGTACGGGTTGCCGTTGGACAGCACCTCCGTGTGGTAGACGTAGCGCCACCAGCCGTTGAAGAACTCGACCCCGGCGTGGTTCGTGCCGGTGCCCGTGGGGGATCCGACGATACCCCGGTGCGTCCAAGGTCCGTGGACGCTCGAGCTGGTGGCGTACCGGATGTTCCCGGGCCAGCCGTCGGCGGCGTAGATGAGGAAGTACACGCCGTTCGTCTTGAACACGTACGGCGCCTCCAGGTAGCCCTGCAGGCCGGGCACGTCCCGGACCGGACCGGCGAGCGAGGTCAGGTTGCTGCCGAGCTGCACGTATCGACAGTTGTTGTCGCCGCCGTAGAACAGGTACGACGTGCCGTCGTCGTCGGTGAAGACGTGGGGATCGATCGTGCGCCGGGGCGCGCCGGGAGTGCTGGCATCGACGAGGGCCCGCCCGTTGACGTCCCGGTACGGTCCGTTGATGTTGCTCGCAGTGAGCACGCCGATCTGGTTGCTGCCGCTCGCGAAGAAGTAATAGGTGCCGTTCCGGTAGACGATGTCCGAGGCCCACGCGGCATTGGCCGGCAGCCACGGGACGCTGCTCGGGCGCAGGATCACGCCGGAGTCGCTCCAGGAGTTCAGGTCGGTGGACGACAGGACGTGCCAGCCGTACATGTTGAACCCGGTGGCGTTCACCTCGTCCTCGCCCACGACGATGTAGAACGTGTTTCCCACGACGAGCGGCGACGGGTCGGCGGTGCGAACGTGCGTGACCAGGGGATTGGTCGCCGCCGCTCCGGCGCCCGCCCAGATGGCGACCGCGAGTGCAGCGCACAGCTTGTCGAAGCGCTTCATGGAGTTCTCCTCCGGTGAGCCAGGTCTGGTGCTGCCGTTCGTGCCGACGGATCGGACGCGGCGTTCAGCGCCAGCGAGCATCGAGGGTTCGGCCCGAATGGAACCAGAACGGAGGAGCGGAAGCAACAGCGCCCCAGAGCACGAACGTGGCGCAGGACCCAGCCCGGCCTGGCTCACACTCCCGGTGGACCCCTCCCGAGCCCGGTCGCGCGTCCCCGCGGGATGCTACGGTCTGGCGCCCGTACTCACAGTCTGGGGGACTCCATGATCGATGCTCCACACGCAGTCCGCGTCGGCCTGATCCTGGCCGCACTCGCCTTCATGCATCGCCCCGCCGGAGCAGCGGAGCCCGTGCTCCAGTACGACCCGCTCAACCAGGCTCCCGCCGCGCAATTGCGGCCCGACTCTCGGAAACGCGCCGGGGAACGGGCCGATGACGTCGTGCACGGGCGAAGCGCGCTCGTCGTCTCGGGTGGGACGAGCCTCGGCGTCTACGAGGCCGGCGTGCTCTACTACTACACCCTCCTGCAAGCGCAGTCGGAGCGCCGGCCGGGGGAGCCCTTCTCGGTGGTCGGCGGCACGTCGGCGGGCGCCATCAACGCCTTCTTCTCCGCCATCGCGACGTGCGAGGCGCCGACGCCCGATCCTCGGAGCTCGCCGTTCTGGGTCTGGACCGAGATCGACTGGAACGATCTCATGGACGAACCCCGTACGGCCGGGGACTGCGGGCTCCCCGGCGCGCTGAGCCGCAAGCCGATCCGGGACCTCGTCCAGCGGATCGCAGCCCGGTGGAAGGACGACACCTGGCGCACCTGCGACGTGCGGTTCGGCGCGGCCGTCACGCACCTCACCCCCAGGCGCATCCCGCTTCGAGAGGGCTCGACCGTCTTCGTGCGACAGCTCGCCGAGCGTTTCGCGCTCCAGCTGTCCACGCCGAAGAACGCCGTTCCCGGCACACCGCCGGACATCCGGCCCATTTCCGACGAACGCCCGGGCCTGGTCCCCCTGCCCGTGCTCGCGAACCTGCTCGATGAGCCCACCGCCGACGACCGCGAGAAGCGGGTAGGGGCGGTCCTGGAGATGCTCCTCGCCTCCTCCGGGATCCCCGGCGTCTTCGAACCCATCCCGCTCCGGGTGAAGTATCCCGATGGCTCGGTGCGCAGGGACTGCTTCATCGACGGCGGCGTCCTGGACAACGTCCCGCTCTCGACCACCATCCGCCTGATGCAGTCGAGGGGTGGGGGAGGAACCCCGCCGACCTACGTGTACGAGGACGCCGACAACGTCGAGCTCGCGCGCCCTGAGCCGGCGGAGGCCGTCGCGGGGGTGGTCACCACGGCCGCCCAGGTCACCGAGCCCGGCGACGTCTCGCGCCGGGTGAAGCTCGCCCAGCTCCTCGGCAACCTCGTCACCGGTGCGCGGCAGGCGGAGCTCGCGCGTACGCTCGAGCAGAGCAGCGCCCAAGCCTCGCTGGAGCTCCCCGTCCGCAAGCACTTCATCACCGGTGAGACGTTCGCCGCCTTCGGCGCCTTCTTCGACGCCAGCTTCCGGCGCTACGACTTCCTGGCGGGCGTTGTCGACGCCGAGCACAG
Source organism: Pseudomonadota bacterium (assembly GCA_023419875.1). Lineage (GTDB taxonomy): Bacteria > Myxococcota > Myxococcia > Myxococcales > Anaeromyxobacteraceae > Anaeromyxobacter. Next base: position 10,250 of record JAEZXM010000013.1, read on the forward strand.
CCTCGCGCCCGTGGCGCAGCGCGCCTCGGTCGCGCCCCCGGAGATCGCGAGCGACGAGCTGCCCTGCTTCCGGGCGGTGTGGCGCGCCGGAAGCCCCGCGGACGTGGATCGGGCTCTGGCAGGGGCGGATTGCGCCGCCCTGCGGGTGCCGCCCTCCGACTCCAGCAAGGAAGGCACGATCCGTCGCGACCTGTGGCGGCTCCTGAAGGTCATCGGTCCCGGGCACTTCGACCGCGTGCCGACCGACGTCTCCCGGAAGTTCCTCGAGGCGCTGGCCTCGGTCGAGGGCCCACCCGGCGCGGGTTGGACGAAGGGGTACGAGTACCTGACGCTCGAGGTTCCGCCGAGCTTGCCCTTCGGGCAACCGAGCCTGGCCGGGCCGCGGGAAGGGCTGCTCGCGGTCCGGGGCCAGCTGAACCGGCTCTCGGAGCGGGTCGCCGAGCAGCTGAACGCGGTCTACGCTCCGCTCGTCGAGACCGCAGGCCGGGAGATCGTCAGGACCACCGTCGGCTATCAGAAGGTGCCGCGGACCCTGTCGCTCGGGATGTACGGAAGAGGCGGGGAGGTGTCGCTGGCGAGCCGTCTGCTGCTCCCCGAGAGCGAGCGCTTCGGCGTCGACGGCGTCGTGGCCATCCAGCTCGCCGACTATGGGCTCCGGGGTCCGGACGTTCGCGGCTACACGGACTTCAGATTGGCCCTCGGTCCGCGCGAGGAGCTGAACCTGGGCCTCTTACAGGTCCTCCTGGGCGAATTCCTGGTCCAGCAGGTGGGCCTGACCGGGGGCCACCGCCCCCTCCACCGCACCGGCCTCTCCGGCCGCCTCGAGGTGCAAGCCGTTCAGCGGGTCTACCTTGGCGTGGCCTATACCGGCTTCTTCGAGGGAGCCAGCGGCTGGCGCCAGCACGACATCTCGCTGGCCGCGGGCCTGCGGCTCTGGCTCTAGCAGCCGCTAACCCTTGCGCAGCTTCTCGTAGCGTTCGGCGATCTCCGCGATCCCCTTCGCCAGCACTCCCCGCATCCTGTCCTCGCGGTCGCGCATCTTCCGGAGGTGGCCGTCCTCGTAGAAGGGGCTCACCTGGCTCGCGGAGAGGGAGCCCCATCCCTGGTCACCCTTCCTGCGGTTCACCTCGTCCACCATCCGGACGAGGTTCTCGCGCGTGTCGAAGGCGGCCACGAGCTCCTTCTCCATCTCGAGCCGGTTCTTCGGGGAGGACCGCTCGTACACCTCGAGGAACCGGTTCATCTCGCGGGACCGGGCGATCTCGGCCACGGCCACGAGGTGATCGACCTGGAGCGCGATCTCGCGGCCGCGCTCGCGCCACTGGTCGCGCTGCTGCTCCCACTCCTGGAGCTCCATGACCTCGTCCGGACCCGGACTCCGCGAGAGCTTCTGGTACTCGGGCCCGGATCGGAGGAGGTCGTTCACCGTCCGCGAAACCTCGGCGAGCGCGTCCTGGGCCCGGACGACGGCGGCATCGGCCTTCTCCTTCGCCGACCGCGCCTCCTGGAGGTCGGCGCCGGTGTTCATGAGGGACGCCTTCGCCTCGATGCTCTGCTTCGTCCAGTCCACGTACGCGCGGGCCTCTCGATCGAGGTCGCGCTGCTCGAGCTCGCCCAAAAGGGCGTCCCGCTCCTCCTGGGCTCTCCGGATCTCTGCGGGCGCCGTGCTCCGCTGGTCCTTGACCAGCTCCCGCGTCTTGCGGTCCAGGGCCTCGATCTTCGACAGCTCGGCCTCGAGCGCAGACGGCCGCGGCGTCTCCGCGGCCGCGAGCTCGCCGACCCGCTGCCGGCGGGCCGAGATCGGCTCGTGGTCCATGAGGTTCCGGGCCGCCTCCTCCTGCTCCATCCGCGCCTGGTTGTACCGCTCCACCGCCTGAAGGCGGTGCTCCGGGTCCTGGCGGATCCGGTCGATCGTCGCGGACGGCTCCTGCTCCTTGCGCCTCGCCTCCTCCACCGCCCGCTGGGCGATGCGCTCCGGCTCGTCCTTGCGCTGCGCCAGCCGCTCGCGCACCTCGGCCGCGGTGGTCTCGTCCCGGCGCCGGCTCGCCTCCCGCGTCTCCACCACGTCCCGGCGCGCGTCCTGGAGCTCGTCTTCGATGGCCTGGTGCCCCTGCTCGATCGCGGTGGCACCCGGGCCGTGCCCGAGGCGCTTCCCGGCCGCGTCCAGCGCGGCGTGCGCCGCTTCGGCCCGATCCCGCACCTCCCGGAACCCCTCCTTCAACGCGCGGTCGGCGGCCTCCGACATCTCCGGCCAGCGCCTCGCCAGCTCCTGGTCGTCGCGTTCCCGGTCCGAGGCGCGCTTCTGGTCCCGCGAGGCGGACCGCTCCTGGGTCGAGCCGGGGGAGACGTCCCGGGCCTGCTCACGCGACGCGGCCTGGTCCTTCGCCTGGAAGCGGTCCTGTCCCTGCCGCTGGGTGTTCGCCTGGCGCTTCGTCTCGCCGTCGCGCTGTGTGTGCGCTTCGCGTCGACTCTGCTCCTGGCGCTGGCTCATGTCGCGATCAGGCATGGGATGCCGCTCCTGCGGAGACCGTCGCCGGCGCGCTGCGGGCCGCGGCTTCCGGCTTCGGGCCGGGAGGCGGCACCTTCAGGAAGTAGGTCCCCGGGGTCGTGCGCCCGCCGTCCAGGGAGCCGATGACCACCGCCTCCCCGGTCTTCAGGACCTGGGTGAGAATGGTGCTCGGAAGGTTCTTCCGCTCGCGCAGCTCGCGCTGCTTGCTGGAGCTGGCGCCGTCCTTCCCGATCGAGCTCCCACGCGACAGCACCTTCCAGTCGCTCTCGCCGGCGAGCTTGGTCGCCTCCTCGGCGGTCTCGTTGTCCGCCAGCCGCATGTAGATCTTGGCGGCGAAGTTGCTGAATACCGACCGCCAGGACTCCTTCAGCGACGACGCCTGGAGTACGTTCACCGACTGCGTGGCGAGCAGGGCCATGCAGCCATACTGGCGCGCCAGGGCCAGGAACTGCCCGTCGCCCATCGATTGCCCGGGTACCTCCGAGGCGATCTCGCTGTACTCGTCGCAGGCGAGGACCAGCGGCCGGACCGCGTTGGTCATGGTCCCGGAGGTGAGCCGGTCGCCGCGCGCCAGCACGGTGCGCTGGAAGAGGCACTTGACGAGCGTGCACAGGGTCTTGGCGAGCCCCGGCTCGGAGGGCGAGACGCTCACGAGGACGATGCGCCCGTTCTCGATCAAGTCCTCGTAGAACGGCAGCTGGCCGGGTCGCTGGGCGCGCGAGTAGCAGGCGAGACGCGACCGGCGGAACATCCCGAAGGCCTTGGAGATGAACGCCTCGATGGTCCCGACGTAATCCTGGCGGAAGAAGCGGTCGAGGAGCTGCAGGTCGACCTTCACGTCGGGTGCGGCCGGTACCCCGGGCCAGCGTGGAGTGCTCCTCGGGGGCAGCTTTGCGGCGCGGTCGGCGAGGCTCCGCGCGATGCGCTGGATCCGCCGCTCGCCGTCCTCCTCCTCGAAGATGGCGTCGAGCAGGTCCTTCAGCGTGACCGGCCGCGGGCCGCCCACCGACATCTCCAAGAACGCCTGGGCGCGGAGGCAGCTCAGGGTGGCCGCGAAGAGGTTGCTCCACTCCTGGAACCAGAACGGGTCCGAGGCGTCGATGCCCGCGCTCCTCCCGGCGAGGACCAGGATGGAGCCGAGCTCCTGGGGATCCACGAGGCAGTCGATGACGTTGACGTCGTCGGCGCCGCCCACCTGCTCGAGGCGATCGGTGTTGATCACCACCAGGTCCTCGGAGCGGCCCGCGCGCGCCACCATCTCCGTCACGTCCTCGATGAGCGCCGCCTTGGGATCGAGGATCAGGCCGCCGAACCGTTTCTCCGGGAGGTCGGGCGAGTGGCGGAGGAGCTGCTCGAGGAGGTGCATGAGCAGCACCGTCTTCCCGGAGCCGGGCGAGCCGAAGATCCCGAAGGAGGTGACGAGGCCGGCGCCGCGGATGGCCAGGTCGCCCACGGGGCGGTCGGAGAACCGGAACTCCAGGATCTGCCCGAGCGCGTCGTCCGCGTTGGCGGACCGTGTGTCGTAGTCGAGCGCGCTCCCGCCGCTCCGGGTGACGAAGACGTCGGTGGGGGAGGCGCGGGGCGCCTGAACGAGCTCGTGGCGGCCCCCGAGGCGGATCTCGCCGTCGACCTTGATCTTCGTGAACGCGCCGGCGGCCTTCATCGCCTCGGCTCCGGCGGCCGGGCCTCGAAGGCGGGGCAGTCGTTGTGATGGTTCTTCCGCTCGCAGAGCGCGTAGACCGGGAGCACCTCGCCACGGACGGCGTCGACGCGGAACTCGTAGCCCGCCGCCCGCTCGTCCTCCACCACCACCTGCAGCGGGTCGCCGTTGTCCATCCGGGCCTTCACCGCGGCGAGCCGCTCGCGCGACGGCGTGTACCGCCTGCACCAGGGGTGGAACTGGGGCTCGTAGTCGAAGCGGTAGTCCTCCTCGCGGATGCGGCTCACCTCCCGGTCACGCCGCTCCTTCTCGAGCCGCGCCTCCTCCATGGCCGCGTTGATCCTCCCAGGGGAGGCACCGGACCCTGCGTTGATCAGCCGAACGGGCTTCTTCTGCCGATAGTGCTGGCACGCGACGCACGCACCCATGCCTCACCTCCCGAGCGAGCTCCCGAGGGCGGCGAGCGCGTCCGCCAGCTCGTCGCGAGGTCGTTGCGCCGCCTCGGCCTTCTCTTCCCATCCCTCGCAGCGGTCGTGGGCATTGCGGACGACGCATGGGATGAAGTCCGGGTCGGCCGAGTACCGGGAGCAGTAGGGCAGGTAGCCGGGAGGGCGGAAGGTGAGCTTCCCGGCGTAGTAGGCCTGGGCGGCCTCGAAGCACTTCACCACCCCGATGCGCGACACGTAGTCCTTGAGCCCCTGATCGCCGGAGCCCTGTCCCATCGAGGCGGCGTTCCGGGCCAGCTCACCGTAGCGGGCGATCATCCGCTGGTCGTTGGCGTCGGCGTCCCCCGCCACGCGGTGGCGGCAGGTGGAGCAGGGCCGCGGCTCGGCGGGCTGGTGATCTTCGCACTCGCCGTCAGGGTTCTTGAGCTCGTGGATCAGGTACACGCCTCTGGCTTCGCGCAGCCCGCAGTAGTCCGACATCTCAGGGCGGGTCCGCCACTCGACCTGCTCCTGCCGGTAGACCTCGACCTTCTGCGAGGCCTCCGCGTCCTGCTTCTGCCGCTCGTCCTGCATCATCTTGAGGAGCTCGGAGACGAGCTGCTGGTCGGCGATGCCCAGCTCGCGGGCGAGGAGCTGGCTCTTCGGCCGGAAGGGCCGGAAGAAGCGGCACGTGTCGCACGGTCCCATGGTCTCGTCCGTTCACCAGCGGGCCATCATCTTCGCCATCTCGCCCTGCACCTTGGCGATGTTGGAGCGCAGGAGCTCCATCCGCGCCTGGCGCATCTCCCGCCTCTGGATGGCCTCGGCGTCGAGCCCGCCGTCCTCGTCGCCGTCGCCGCCCGCCGGCTCCCGGGAGGCCGGAGCAGGGCGGGGTTTGGGCCCGCGGGGCGGCGTCCCCGCCGCGGTCGGTCCGGGCGCCGGCCGGAGCTGGAGCCAGTCGTCGGCGCCGGCCGGCGACGGCGGCGTCACCCCGGTCGCCCCGGGCCGGAGCGCCTCGACCGCCTGGTGGACGGCGCCGAGCACGCGTGAGCGATCGGTGGTCGAGGGCCGCGCGAACTCCGCCTTGAAGGTCTCCACCAGCATCGCCCGCAGCGGGTCGCGCGCAGGCTCGGGCAACGCCGTCAGCATCCGGTGGAGCTTGATCGCGTACTCGACCAGCTCGCGCTCCGTCTCGTCGGAGTTGGTCCAGCCCGATCGGAGCTGGTCCTTGATGTCGCGCTGCTGGTCGGCCGTGAGCTGCACCTGGTACGTCCAGCCGAACAGCTCGAAGAACGCCCTCAAGATCTCGTCCGGCGACATCCCGGCAATGGGCGAGTCCTCGTCCGGCGACGCTCGCGCCGGGGGCGGGGCGGGGACGGGAGCCTCCGGGCGCAGCCACTCGCCCACGATCCGCCCATCGCGCTGGCGACGGACCCGGGCGATCGGCGCCCCCTCCCAGAGGACGTCGCGCGGCGACGAGGCGGACAGGGCCGCGTAGGGGACCTCGACCTGCGCGTCGGAGCCGATGCACGACACGAAAAGGCGGCCGCCGTCGCCGATCATGTCGTCCGAGCGGTAGAGCGCGTAGCCGCCGTCGGGGCTGGCGCAGCGCTGCCCCCCGTAGACGAGCTCGAGCTTCGCCTTGGGATCGGTCACGGCCGTCCTCCTCACCGCTCACTTGATGTTGCCGATGATGGCCATCATCGTGTCGTGCCTCATCTTGGCGATGTTGGATCGCAGCGCCGCCGCCTGAGCCTTGCGCATCTCGCGCATCTGGATGACGGCCGGGTCGTCGCCGGGGGCGTCGAGATCCTCCGCCGGGTCCTCCCAGGCGTGGGGCGAAGGGCGGCGGCTGCGCGCCTGCGCCTGCGAGTGCGGCGGCGCGGCCGCGGCTGGCCGCAGCTGGAGCCAGTCGTCGGCCGCGGTGGCCGGCGGCGGCGCCACACCGGTCGCACCGGGCCGCTGCGCCTCGACGGCGCGGTGGATGGCGACGAGCACGCGCGAGCGATCCGTGGCCGCGGGTCTCGCGAACTCGGCCTTGAACGACTCGACCAGGATCGTTCGCAGCGCGTCGCGCGCGGGCTCCGGCACCCCGGAGATCGCCTGGTGGAGCTTCAGCACGTACTCCAGCAGCTCCCGATCGGACTCGTCGGTGTTGGCCCATCCCGAGCGGATGACGTCCTGGATCTCGCGCTGCTGCTCCGGTGCGAGCTGCACCTGGTAGGCCCAGCCGAACACCCCGAAGAACGCCTTCAGGACCTCGTCGGCGGTCATCGGATGTTCCTCGCGAAGGTCATCGACATCTCGTGACGCATCGACATGATGTTGGAGAGCATCCGGGCGTTCTGCGCCGAGTTCTGCAGCTTGCGCATGGTGAGCTCCGCGCGCGCCGCCCGTGCCGCCTCGGCATCGCCCGACGCCTCCAGGGCCGCGGCCTCGTCCGAGAGCTTCCGCTCCTCGTCGGACTGCATCCTCGAGATGTCCTGGAGCAGATCGTCGGTGGTCTTCTCCGGGGCGGCAGCGGGCTGTGCCGGCGGTGCCGCCATGCCGGGAGGATCATGGGGGCCCGGGACGAACGGGGGCGGTCCGGCGAACGGAGGGGGCGCGCCGAATGCGGCGAGGGAAGGCGGCGCGGGGAACGGAGCTGGTCCGGCGAACGGAGGAGGCGCAGCGCCTCCTCCGTGGACCATCATCAGGATCTGGTTCCGGAGCTGCGCCCTCGATTCGGGCGGTGCGTTGCGCCAGGCCGCGCGCAGGGAGGTCCAGCTCCGCGGCAGCTCCCCGAACCAGGCGTGCTGCGCCGGGGGGAGGGCCGCGTATTGCGCCGCGAGCACCTGGACATGGTAGCTGCGGTGCGGCTCCGGGAGCGGCTGCCATTCCTCGGTGCTGTGCAGCGACGCGAGGAAGCCGATGAGGTCGAGGTAGCAGCTCGCCATCTCTCGCGTGAGCGGCGGGCTTCCGGGGGCGATCGGCGCGTTGGCCTGGTCGTACAGGGTGATCAGCGCTGCGGCGGTGGGGTCCTGCGCCTGGGCGCGGAGGGCGGCGACGATCGCCGGCTGGTGCTCCTCGCGGATCGCGTCCCGCGTCTCCTGATTCTGCGGCTCCAGGGCTTCCTGGAACTGGAGCACCTGGAGGTGCCCGGCGATCTCCCCCTGCCTGCCCTCGCGCCAGTCCGAGATGCAGCCGGCCTCGACCATCCGTCGGACCTCCAGCGGGAGTCGGACGTCGAGGATCCACTCGATCCAGGCGACGACGCGGGTCGTCATGGAGCGCGTGAGCGGCGGATCGCCCGGCACGAGGATCTCGTCCCGGGGCTGCGGCGGCGCGGAGAAGAACGAGGTGAGCGCGTCGGAGAGGGGACACTGCAGGTGAATCGCCTGCCGCATTGCGTCACTCCCGGTGCATGGGCGCGTCGAGCTCTCGTTCTCCCGGACTCGAGTGCTGCTCCTAGGAATGTGGGGCTGCGGGAGCCGGGCCCTGAGGGGGATCGCGGCGTGACGGCCCTTCCGGGGGCGATCGCGTTTCACCCGCCGCGAGCCAGGCGCGGCGGAGCTCCGCGAAGCTCACGAGGACGATGCCCTCGTCCCGGATCGCCCGCGCGGCCGCCGGCGACGTCAGGAACTCGGTGTCGCTCTCCCGGATGCGCCAGCCGTCGGGATCGTGCGTCCGCGAGGCCTCGTCCCCGCGGCCCGGGTGCATGGCCCACTGCGTGAGCCCCTCCGGCAGCTCCCGCAGCATCTTCAGATAGACCTCGGGCTTCGCGTCGACCGGCACCTCGTAGCTGTCGAGGAGCGGGTGCTCGGCGGTGGGGAGGCCGAGCGACTGGAGCCGGTCGATCCAGGGTTGCTCGGTGACGCGGACGGCGAGACCGTGCTCGCGCGCGATGACGAGCGTGCGCTCGAAGACGTCCGGCCGGCCGCCGCTGATCACGCAGTGCCAGTCGAGGTGCGTGGGGCGGAGTCCGGCGCCGAGGACCGCCTGGAGCTGGGCGCGGAACTCGAGCTCCACCTCCTCGATGCGGGCGCGCGCGAGCATCTCGTCCATGCGCTCGAGCGGCAGGAAGCGTCCGTCACGGTCGACGAGCGACGGCACCTGCGTTGGGCCGGCGAGCGGGGACCAGTCGGCGCCCCCCAGATCGCGCACCAGCGTGAGGTGCACCCCGAGGCTCGCCTCCGGGTGAAGGGCCGCCCAGCGTTTCGCCTCGACCGCCCAGGGGCTCGGGACGATGACGCTCGTCGACCGGACCAGCCCGGCCTCGATCACCTCCGCGATACCCTCGCTCACGCCTGGATACATGCCGAGGTCGTCGGCGTTGAGGAGCAACAGCCGAGCGCCCGCGGGATGGCCGAGGAGCTCGTTCGCGCGGCCTGGCATGCGTCCTCCGGCGTGAGCGGCACCTGCGCCGCCCAGCTCCATAGCCAGCGCAGGACCTCAACCGGAAGGCTCGAGAGGGGACGGACAGGTCGGCGGAGTCCCAGCGAGACTCAGCGCCGCCGGCGCAACCGCAGAGCGGGTCGACGCTCCCGGCGCGGCAGGTCCAGGGCGCGCGTACCGCGGTCGGGCTCCTCGACCGTCCCGCCGTCGAGGAGCAGGCGGCCGATGATCCTGCGCTTCACGTCCTCGAGGAGGCCTCTCCGTGGCCCGGGCAGGAGCGCGGTGAGGTTGCGAGTGCGCGGCGTCTCCCGGTCGGCCACGTCGCCATCCTGGCACGCGGGGGTGACACTCGAGGCGGCCCCGGGGCCGAAGGTGCAGGCGCCCGGCAGTTCCCGAACACCGCTGCCGGGCGAGCACCGGGGGCGGTGGGTGCCCAGCGTTTCCTCATGCCGCACTACGACCCAGATGATCAGGAGCTCCACCCGGAGGACATCGACGACGGGCCGGAGATGACCGCTCGGCCGACGGCCCAGGCGCCTCGACGCCCCGACGACGACGACGACCGACTCGTCCCATCGACCAACATCGGAGGGGCGGCGCCCACGCCGCGGGGAATGGATTCCGGGGGCGATCTCCCCGGCCCCGAGGACGACCTCGCGAGCCTCGCGGAACCCGAGCCGCCGACGGCCGCGGAGGTGGACGGGCTCACGGTCCGGCCGGAGGCGGACATCCTCCCGACCATGGGCGCGGACGATGGGGAGCCGTAGACGGGCGGGCAAACGGCTCACGATCCTGCCGGTCCCCCTTCGATGCCGGGGGCCGGGAGCCTGCACGCAGCGTTGAATGCGCCCGAAGGCTCGTCCGTCCCGCAGGGCGGATGCCGGTCACCTGCGCGCCGCTTCCCCCTCGAAAGGACGACGAGATGAGGACCAGATCGCTGGCCGCCTCCTGCCTACTTCTGCTCGGAGCCGCGTCCGCCACCTCGCCCGTCGTCTCCGCGACGGTGGCGCCGAGCGGGAGCGCCGCCGAGCGGCCGTTCACCGTGGCAGCCGACATCAATGACCTCGACATGCGGATGGAGAGCCTCGTCCTTCAGTCGAAGCACATCGTCCCTCCGCTGCAGGTCGACGTGAGCTGGATCGCGGGAATGGAGAAGGTCTCGGACCTGCCGGTGGTCTACCTGACGGACGGCCACTGGAGGCGGGTCGATCACAAGTACGTCCACCACCTCGCCGCCCGAAAGCTGATCCCCCCGGTGCTCGTCGTGGGGATCGGCTATCCCGCCGGGATCGATCCTCAGAGCAACCGCGCGAGGGATCTCTACCGGTCACCGGATCCGTTCCTCCAGGCGATCCTCGAGGAGGTCATCCCGCTGGTCGAGAAGCGCTTCCGGTGTAGTCCCGATCGCCGGATCCTCTTCGGCGCGTCGATGGGAGGGTACTTCTCGCTCTACGCCCTCCGGCGGAGCGTCCTGGCGGCGTCGCCGTGGTTCCACGGTTACATCGCAGCGAGCTCCTACATGGCCGAGTCGGCGCTCTCCGTCGGTGAGCTGCGAGGCCGTGAGGTCCCGGCCCGGCTGTATCTCTCGTACGGTCGCCACGAGGCGCGCGGCGGGTTCGCCGGGATCATCGTTCCGAACGCCGAGCTCTTCGACGCGCTCGACCGGGCTCGCCTTCCGAAGCTCGACTACGTTCACCACGTCTACCCGGACACCGATCACTACACCAACACCCGCCCGACGCTCGTCGACGGCGTGCGGCTCCTGCTCGGTACCGATGAGGCGCGCGGGGTCGGGTTCACCGACCTCTCCCAGGAGTCCGTGCAGTACGACTTCCGCGCCGCCGTGCAGGTGTACGACTGGGAGCCCGTGGGGGCATTGCGTGCCGTCGCGCTCGCGGGCACGGGGGCCCCCGGGCTCGACGCCTCGTCCGGTAGCCTGTGGGTCGCCGCGGACTTCGCGAACGGCACCTCGGGGCGGGTCAACACCACGTTCGACCACTTCGAGGACCTCGCCGAAAACGAACTCGTGTTCCACCTCTTCGTCCCGGAGGATCTGGCGAAGCTCGGGTACGTGGCCCGGTTCTTCCTCTCCTCGACCTACCAGTGGACGGAGGATCTCGGCGCCCCGGTGCGGCTCGAGAAGCCGGGCTGGAACCGCCTCGTCTTCACCTGGAAGGGCAAGGAAACCTCCGGAGATCCGACCCTGGCGCGGGCGGTGGGCATCGTCATCCGGCGGCCGGAAGGTGCGCCCGCGTGGAAGGGCGACCTCTACTTCGACGAGATCTCGTGGTGAGGCTTCACCCGGTGTGCCTAAGACCTGCGTCCGCTCGGCGGGACCCCGCCCGTCCTGTATGATCTCCCTCGCGCGACGCGGGAGGTGAGATGGCGGGGTCCACCGGCTTCATCACGCACAAGGGCAGGCAGATCTACCTCATCGACATCGAGGGGCTCACCCCGGCGCAGGTGATCGGCATCATCCCGACGGTGGAGCGCGACGTGCGGGCCCGCCCGCCGAAGTCCGTCTGTACGTTGCTCAACGTGAGGGGCGTGCGGCTCGAGTCGACGATGAACGAGAAGCTGAAGAAGCTGGCGGCCGGCAACGAGCCCTACGTGAAGGCCTCGGCCATCGTCGGCCTGGCGCCGCTGCAGCGCGTGGTCCTGGTGGCCATCGCCATCGTCTCGCGCCGCGAGTTCAAGCTGTTCGAGACGCTCGACGAGGCGAAGGACTACCTCGTCGGCGTCCCCTGAGGCAGGCTGCGGTCGCCGCCGCTCGCCACCGCTGAGCGGAGCTTCCCGCGCGCTGCGATCGCCTGCCGCCGGACGTTCCAGTCGAGCAGGCCGACGTAGGCGCGCTCCTCGCGTCGGATGACGTCGAGGGCGGACGCGCAGGCCCCGCCGGGCGTCGAGGCGAGCTTCCCGTCCGCGCCCCAGCAATGGCCCGAGGACCTGTCGAGGTCGGGGACTGCGCCCGCGGCCGAGAGGACGGTGTCGTAGTGGTAGAGCGCGCGCGGCGTCCGTATCGGCGGCGCGAGCAGGTCCTCGCCGCTGCGGAACACGCGCGCCCGCGGCAGGACCAGCGCGGCGAGCGTGGGGAACAGGTCGCGGTGGCTCGCCCAGCGGTCGAGGTCGGGCGTGCGGCCGGCGAGGTAGGGGGCCGGCGCGGAGAGCCAGAAGAGGACGCCGTCGCGGCGCTGCAGATCGCTCACGCCGGGATATTCGAAGAAGCCGCGGGTGGTGTGATCTCCGGTGACCGCCAGCACGCTCCGCGACAGGACGCCGTCGCGCTCCAGCGTGTCGAGGAAGCCGCCCAGGGCGTCGCAGGTGTACTGGAACGTCTCGAGGATCGCGTCGCGGAGGGCGGGCTCGCCGGTGACCCGCCCGGCGAAGGCGTTCGGATCGAGCGGCCGGAGCGCGTAACCGGGTGGACGCCGGTGCGGCGGGTGGTTCGTGGCCGTCATGAGCACCAGGAACAGGCGCTCCCCCTTCCCGTCGGCCTCGCGCAAGCGGCGCTCCGCCCAGCGGAAGAGGGCCTCGTCGCCGATGCCGCGCTCGGTCATGGGCGGGTCGGGCACGACCGCGAGCACGTCGCTCCGGTCGCGCGCCTCGTCGAACCCTTGCCGCGGGAGCGTGCGGCCCCAGCCGCGCCAGGCGCCGCTCCAGGCCTGGGCGAAGACGGTGCGGTAGCCGGCGGCGCGAAACGGCCGCGCCCACGACTGCTCGAACTCGACGGCGCCCGGTTCACCGGTGGTGAGGGGAGTGATGGGAGTGCTGAGGAGGAGGGCTTCGAGCGCCTTGTGGGTTCCGTTCTGGGCGGAGAGGAAGTTCTTCCAGACGAGGCCGCGCGGCAGGTGGGGCGCGAATCGGCCCAGGAGATCGTTCGTGGGCGAGTGGAAGGAGAGGAGGTCCGTGCCGATCCCCTCCAGGATCACCACCACCACGTGCGGCGGGTGCGCCGCCGCGTAGGCGTTCTCCGGCGTCCGCGTGTAGAGCGCCTCCGCGACGGCGTCATCGCTCGCTTCGGGGGAGGTGAGCCCGAGCACCGCGGCGGCCTGGGCCGGCGTCGCGAACTTCTGCGCGCGGAGCCCGGCGTACGGGTCCTTGCCGATCGCGACGCTGTTGCGCTCCTTGAGGGCGGTGTGCAGCGCGTAGGCGCCGTTCGGTACCGCGGCGTTGAGGAACGAATCGGTCGAGACGGCGAAGTCGCGCCGCTGAAGCGGATAGCCGGCCACGCGCCCGCGCATGGCCAGGAAGAGCAGCGGCGGGACGAGGACGAGCACGAGCACGCGCCGGATGCGTGAGGGCGCCCCCCGGAGCGCCCCGCGAAGAACGGACCAGGCCAGCGCCAGCGAGATGACGAGGGCCGCGACCGTTCCCAGCACCACGGGGTGGTCCTTCATCGAGTTGAAGGCCGTCTCGTCCTCGAAGACGCCGAAGATGATCGGGTCGATGGGCACGTGGTAGTACCCGTAGTACCCGTCGTTGATCATCGCGGTGAGCACCAGCGCGAAGCCGGAGAGCATCGCCCACGCCGCCGGAAGGATCCTGCCGCGGCCCCCCGGGAAGAGCGGGACGAGCAGGAGCAGCGGGATCGAGGCGATGGCCGAGACCTTGAGGTCGAAGCGCGCCCCCATGAGCAGCGTCCTGGCGACGTCGCGCGCTTCGTACGGAAACCCCGGCGCGGCGTGCCGCAGGAGGAACACGATCCGGAAGGCGGTGAGGAGGAGTGCGCACGCCAGCGTGGCCCGGACCGCGGCGCGCAGTCCGGCGTGCACGCGGTCGAGCGGGCGAGGGGGCGTCTCGGGCATAGGGCGCGGATGTTACAGCAGGGGGACGGCGACGGTCCAAGCGGCGCCGGCCCTACACCTCACGCCACGCGAGTGACGCGCTCCGGGCAGGACCGCCGCCTCCCTACGCCTTCTTCTTCTTCAGCATGCCGTAGACGATGAGCAGCACCAGCGCTCCGATCACGGCCCCCACGAAACCCGCGCCCTCGCCGGCGCGGTAGATCCCGAGCGCCTGTCCGGCATAGCTGGCCACGACCGAGCCCACGATGCCGAGCAGCGTGGTCATGATGAAGCCCATGTTGTCCTTGCCCGGGTGAAGCAGCTTCGCGACCACTCCAGCGAGGAAGCCCACCACGATGGTCCAGATGATCGACATTCGATCCTCCCGGCGGACGCCGTGCGCCCCTCCACGCAGGGTCCGGGGGATGCTCCCAGACGCGCACGACGGAGGCAAGTGGTGCGTGGCCGCCCGTGCTACAACGCTCCAGTGGCGTATCCCTCCGATCGGTCGTTCCGCGCCGAGGCCGTCCGGCTCTTCGGGGCGGTCTGGCCCTCGATCCCGGACGGGATCGCGCTCGCCCGGCGGTGGGGCGCCGACTGGTACGAGGCCTCGACGCCTTTCGTCGAGCTCGAAGGGACGCGGGCCGTCTCGCACGCGGGCGTGGTGCCGGTGATGCTCTCCGCTGTCGACCGGCCGTGTACGGTCGCCGGCATCCACGCCGTGTGCACCGACCCGCACCGACGCGGGCGGGGGCTCATGCGCCGGGTGATGGGGCGGGCCCTGGCCTTTGCCGACGAAAGGTACGAGACCACGGTGCTGTGGACGGAGGAGCCGGCGCTGTACGGCAGGTTCGGGTTCCAGGTTCGCGCGGAGCTCCGGTTCGTCGCCGCGCTCGAGCCCGGTGCCCGGGGCGCCGGGGGCGGGCGAGCCCTCGATCTCGACCGCGAGGAGGACCTGGCCCTGCTGCGTGGGACACTGGCCGCTCGGACCCCGGTCTCGAGGCTGTGCGCCGCGCGCGATCCCGGCGGCCACTTCCTCATCGACCTCGCGATCCAGCGGGCGATCGACCCACGCGCGCCCTCGCTCGATCACCTCCCGGACCTGGGCTGCATCGCGGTCCATCGCCGGCGGGGGGCAGCGTGGGTGCTGGAGGACGTGATCGGTCCGGCGGTCCCGCCCTTCGCGGCGC
>JAEZXM010000026.1 GCA_023419875.1 Pseudomonadota bacterium
CGCCAAGAGGGACTACGCCGAGGGCGTCTACCAGGCGAAGCGCGGCGCCCTCGAGAAGAAGCTGCAGGACGAGCTCTTCGCGCAGATCGCGAAGGACAAGAACATCACCGTCGAGCAGGCGCGCGACGAGAAGTTCAAGGAGTTCGTCGAGAAGGTGCCGGTGCCGACGCCGGAGGAGGCGCGCGCGTACTACGACCAGAAGCAGCGCGAGATGGGCGGGCGCCTCGACCCCTACGAGCAGCTCGAGCCCCAGGTCATCGAGGCCTACCGCGCCGAGAAGGCGGGACCGGAGGCGATGGCCTGGTACGAGAACGCCAAGAAGGAGAAGGGGTTCAAGCTCCTCATCGAGCCGTACCGGGTCGAGGTCGACGCCAAGGGGCCGAGCAAGGGCGCTTCCAAGGCGTCGGTGACCATCGTCGAGTTCTCCGACTTCCAGTGTCCCTACTGCGCCAAGATCGAGCCGACGGTCGCGAAGGTGCTCGAGGAGTACGGCGACAAGGTCCGGCTCGTGTACAAGGACTTCCCCCTCGACTTCCACAAGGAAGCCCAGAAGGCCTCCGAGGCCGCGCACTGCGCCGACGAGCAGGGCAAGTACTGGGAGATGCACACCAAGCTGTTCGCCGACCAGAACGCCCTCGACGTCGCGAGCCTGAAGAAGCACGCCCGCGAGCTCTCGCTCGACGGGGAGAAGTTCGACAAGTGCCTCGACTCCGGCGCGAAGGAGAAGCTCGTGAAGGCGAACTACGACGCCGGCATCGTCGCCGGCGTCCGGGGCACCCCGGCCTTCTTCGTCAACGGCCGCCCCATCAACGGCGGCGAGGTCGACGACTTCAAGCGGATCATCGACGAGGAGCTGGCGCGGAACTGACGACCGCCCTGGCTGTGTGTGGACACGACGGCGGGCCGGGCCTAGATCACGCCCGGGCCGCCGTTCGTCGTTTCGGCCGAAAGGGAGCGCATGGGCGCATACGGGCAGGGCGAGGGTTCGACGCTGGGCGCGCGGCGCCCCACCCGGCAGATCCGCGTGGGGAACGTCGCGATCGGGGGCGGGGCCCCGATCTCCGTCCAGTCGATGACCACCACCCAGACCGCCGACGCCGCCGCGACCCTCGGGCAGATCCGCTCGCTCGCCGAGGCGGGGGCGGACGTCGTCCGGCTCGCCGTCCCGAACAAGGACGCCGCCGCCGCCCTCCCCGCGATCGTCCAGGCGACGCCCGTCCCGCTCGTCGCCGACATCCACTTCGACTGGCGCCTGGCGCTCGCCGCGCTCGCCGCCGGCATCCACGCCATCCGCCTCAACCCCGGCAACATCGGCTCGAAGGAGAAGGTCCGCGAGGTGGTGAAGGCCGCGCGCGAGCGGAACGTGCCGATCCGCATCGGCGTGAACGCCGGCTCGCTCGAGAAGGACATCGTCGAGAAGCACGGGTGGCCGACCGCCGCCGGCATGGTGGAGAGCGCCGAGCGCCACATCCGCTTCCTCGAGGACGAGGGCTACCGGGAGATCAAGGTCTCGCTCAAGGCGCACGACGTCGCCATGACGGTGCAGGCGAACCGCCTCTTCTCGCAGAAGCACCAGTACCCCTTGCACCTCGGCGTCACCGAGGCGGGGACGCTGATCGCGGGGACGGTGAAGAGCGCCGCCGGGCTCGGGATCCTGCTCGGCGAGGGGATCGGGGACACGATCCGGATCTCGCTCACCGCCGATCCGGTCGAGGAGGTGCGCGTGGCGCGCCTGCTGCTCACCTCGCTCGGGCTCAAGTTCGGCGGTGCGACGCTCACCTCGTTCCCGACCTGCGGCCGCTGCTCGGTCGACATGATCCCGATCGCGGAGCTGGTCGAGAAGCGGCTCGCGACCTTGAAGGGCGCGGTCTCGGTCGCGGTGATGGGCTGCGAGGTGAACGGACCCGGCGAGGCTTCGGCGGCCGACGTGGGGGTCGCGTATGGGCACAACGGGGTGGGCCTCCTGTTCAAGGGCGGCGAGATCGTGAAGCGGATGAAGGCCGAGGAGCTCGAGGAGGCGGTCGTCACCGAGGCGATCCGCATCGCGACGGAGCGGACGCAGGGATGAGCCTCACGCCCGCGCCGCACCCCTGAACAAGCGCGTGTCCCTCGGGCACGGGTTCGGGCTCGTGCTCGAGACCATGCGACCCCTGGGCGCACTTTTTCCTGGGGCCCCGCGTGCTACAAGCCGGCCGTGCGCCGGAAGCTCGCCATGCTGGCCGCAGCGGCCGCGGGCCTCGTCCTCCTGGGCGCCGCCACCCTGCTGGTCCTGGCGCGGAGCCTCCGGTGACGCTCACGGTCCGAGGCCTCCTGCGCAGCGGGCTCTGGCTCGGGCTGTACCTGCTCCTCGTCCTGTTTCCCCTGCCCTGGCTCGCGGCCGGGCCGGTCGGCGCCTTCCCCGATCACCTCGGCGCGGCCCTCGGCTACGTGACGCTCTCCATCCTGGCGATGGAGTTCGTCCTGACCGCGCGGTTCCGGGTGCTCGCGCCGCCCTTCGGCACGGACGTGATCCTCACGCTCCACCGCGGCATGGCCGCCGTGGCGCTGGTCTTCGCCCTCGTCCACCCCCTGCTCCTCCTGCCCCCCGGCGAGCTCCTCGACTGGCTCGATCCCGCCGGTTGGAACTGGGCGGGCGCGTCGGCGCTGTACCTCTTCCTCCTGCTCGCCGTGCTCGCCGCCGGCCGCCGGCTCTTCCGGATCCCGTACGTGGCCTGGCGCTGGGTGCACGGGCTCCTCGCGCTCGGGCTCGTCGGCGCGGCGCTCACGCACGCGCTCTCCTCCAAGTTCCTTCCTCACGATCCGGTGACGCGTGCGGGGCTCTGCGTCTGGGTGATCGGCTGGGCGGCGCTCCTCCTCTGGGTCCGGATCGTCCGGCCCTTCGCCCTGCTCCGGCGGCCGTACCGGGTGACCGGCGTGCGGCCCGAGCATGGCGGCGCCGTCACGCTCGTCCTCGACCCCGAGGGGCACGACGGGCTCCGGTTCCGGGCCGGCCAGTTCGCCTGGCTCACGCTGCAGAGCTCGCCGTTCCTCGGACGCGAGCACCCGTTCTGCTTCTCGGGGAGCGCGCAGAGGACCCCGCGGCTCGAGCTGACGGTGCAGGCGGTCGGCCCGTTCACCCGGCGAGCGCAGCAGGTGAAGCCCGGCGCGCTCGCCTATCTCGACGGCCCGCTCGGCGGCACCTCGCTCGACGCCTACCCCGACGCCGACCGGTACTTCTTCGTCGCCGAGGGCATCGGGATCGCGCCGTGCGTCTCGATGCTGCGGACCCTGGCGGACCGGGGCGACCGCCGGCCGCACACGATCCTCTACGGCAGCGCCACGTGGGAGGCGGCCACCTTCCGCGAGGACCTCGCCGAGCTCGCGAGCCGGCTCGACCTCAAGGTGGTCCACGTGCTCGCGCGGCCGCCGCTGGGGTGGCTCGGGGAGACCGGCGTCATCGGGCCGGAGCTGGTCGAGCGCCACCTGCCCCGCAGCGGCCGGCGCATCTGCTTCGTGTACGCGCCCGGCCCGGCGATGGCCGAGGTCGAGGCCGCGCTCACGGAGCTGGGCGTCCCGCTCGACGACGTGCATGGCGAGCGGTTCGAGTGGAGGTGAGCGCTCCGCCGAGCGGCGGCCGGAGGGCTACCGCGCCGCGCCTGCCGTGTCCACCGGGACCTTCTCGAGCTCGTCCTCGTGGATCTCGACCGACGAGGAGCTGCGAAGCTTCAGCACGTACTCCTCGAGGCCCGAGGCCCGCGCATCTCGCCTGATCCGAGCGACGATCTGGGGGCGAACCTCGTCGAGCGACCGGTTGACGCCCGCCTGACGCGCAAGGAGCTTCACGAGCACAAACCCCTTGGGCGTCTCCACCACGCTGGAGACCTGGCCGGCGCCCTTCAGCGCGAACGCGGCGGCGGCGAGCTCCGGCGAATACCGCTCGGAGAGCTCCTCCCTCGTCCGGTAGCCCGCATCGCCGCCCGACGTCTTGGTCTCGGCGTCCTCCGACCGCTCGCGGGCGATCTTTGAGAAAGCGAGCGGATTCTCCGGCTCCTCGACCTTCACCCGGGCCAGGAGCTTCTTCGCGTCGGCCTCCTTCACGCCACGATCCGCCGAGCCGACAGGCGCCTCGAGCAGGACGAGGGCCACCCGGATGCGTTCCGGCCTCACGAACTCGGCCAGGTGCTCCTCGTAGTAGGTCTCCACGTCTGCGTCACCCGGGGGCGAGACCTTCTCATCGAACGCATCGCGGACGAGCCGCTGGACCAGGATCTTCTGGATCGCGTCCTGGACCTCCGGGTCCTTGTCGATCCCCTTCTTCCGCGCCTCTCGGGCCAGGAGCTCGAACCGGATCAAGGTTTCCAGGAACTCCTTCTTGCCGCCCATCGTGGTGAGGCGGGCACGGATCGCAGGCGATTGCTCGTCCAGCTTCTTCTTGAACTCCTCGACCGTCACGGAGAAGCCGTCGCCTTCGGCGATCACTGGCCCGGAGTTCCTGGAGCGGGAGCAGCCCGCGACCACCAGCATGACCGCGACGAAGAGAAGACGAGCTTGGCGTCTCATGAGGATCCTCCAGCCTGGAGCCGGGCCCATCGAGTCGGAGCTCGGTACCGGTCGTCACGGGCGGGCGTCATCGAGTGAGCATCGTGGAGCCCTCGATAACAACCACACCCGTAGGTCGGAATCCATTCATCCACTTCTAGTCACTCCTTGGAGGAGCTCCCTCGAGTCCCTTGCGGACCCGGACCTCGGGTGTAGTCTCGTCCGGCTCCGAAGCGGAGTCAGCCTGTGAGCCGCAAGGTCGGACTGGGCGGCCCACGAGGGAAGCTCGTGCAATCACCGTGTGCATGGTGCGCGGTCGCACTATCGGCGCCGAGCAACGCGCTCGAGGAGGGGACATGCCGGCCGGTTCCGCTGCTTCGTCTCGCATTTCGATCGTGCTGCTCTCGGTGGGCGGCCTTGTTGCGGCGCTGGCATTCGCCAGGAACGCGCTGGGCGACACGGTTTTTCTGTATGACGAGGCCGGCCACCTGCTCTCGGTGAGGGATAGCGAGACGGACCCCGAAGCATGTGGAAACCCGCCGGCGTCATGTCCCAGCGATCCGCACGGCGACCCTGTCTGCACGGAAGGAAGCTGCGGTCTCGAATGCGACCCGGGCTGGACGGATGCAGGAGGCCGGTGCGCGGACACCAGCTCGGACGCGACGGCGTGCGGGCCGGACATGAGCGTCTGCTCGGTGCCGGAACACGGGACGGCCCGGTGCGTGCAGGGGGTGTGCGGGGCATTCTGCGACGCGGGCTACGTCGCGAGCGGCAGCGCGTGCGTGTCCCTGACCAGCGATCCCAACAACTGCGGATCGATCGGGAGGCGATGCAGCAGAGTCCCCGGGTACGCCACCTGCTGTTCGGCGTCGCAGTGCGGGGCGTCCGACGGAACGGCATGCGTGAACGTCTCCACGGATCCCCTCAACTGCGGATGGATCGGGCACGTTTGCGGCCCGGTGGGAGCGAGCCCGCCGAGATGCTCGAGCGGGCGGTGCGCCAAGGCCACGGGGACACCCAGGGTGGACCGGGTGAACGGCGTGGCGCCGTCGGGGCGAGTCTTCCGTTCCCCCTTCTGGTCGGGGCTGACGCTCTCGGGGGCGAACCTCGACCGCGTGACATGGGTGGAGCTCGAGGTCTGGGGAGCTGACACGGTGGATGGCACGCCGGACGGCGTCCAGTCGGTCCCGAGCGCGAGGGAGGCGACGCTGCCCACGGGAAGCGGTGGGCCGACGATCCATTTCCAGCAGTCGCCGACCACCCTCGTGATCGACGCAGCCAGCCTCGAGTTCCAGAGCGCCTTCGATCCCGGGTTCGCGACGAGGCACTGGCTCAAGGTGAAAGTCCACTACACCTCGAGCGGACAAGACCGCTCGATCCGGGCGGAAGTGGCCGTCTCGCTCACGGATCTCGTTTCGCAGGGGCTCCGGCCACCCACGATCACGGGGATCGCCAGCTACGAGACGGGAATCTTCGCGAGCTACGATCCCGCCACCGGCCTTCTGTCGCTGTACGGCGACGATCCGGGCTGGTCGGTGTCTGCGTCGTCGGTGATGTCGCCCGATCTGCAGCGCGAGTTCCCCGTGCTCAGGGTCGCGCCGGAGGGGCTGTATCTGGCCAGAGGGCTGGACGGGCGGCAGGTCGGAACGCGGAGCTGGGACGGCTCCATCGAGACGCTGATCGTGTTCCCCTACGACCCAGCGGTAAGCAGCCCCTTGATGGCTTCCCGCTCGGGCCTGATCGTACGTGGGTCGGACCTGTGGGACGACGGTCCGCTGCGTTTCACGGATGCGGTCGGAAATGTCGTGGGCGGAGATGCCCCGGTCGCGCTCTTCGCGGGGAATCGGATCGTGACCTCCGTACCTGTGGGCATCGACAGACGGTCCGCGTTCCTGGAACTCGCCTCGATGCGCGGCGTGGGAAGGACGCCCTGGATGCTGGAGTTCGTCGACTGGCCAACCGTTTCGCGGATCGAATGGAGCGGTCGCCGGGAGGATCTGGACAACTCCACGGGGTGCTTCGACTGCTTCGAGGCGACCCTTCCGGTGGGGGAGGTGATGACGCTCACGGGCAGGTGGCTCGGCGAGGTCGATCGGATGGGTTTCTCCGGGCCCGCCAATGCCTGGGTGCCCTATGCGCCGCACTTCGCCCAGGAAGCGCTGAGGCGAGTCTATGGTACGCCTGGCCCGAACGAGTTCTGGGTCCTGGACGACGAGCACATCGAGCTGAGGATTGACGCCCGTCCCTCGAACGACGAAGCACATCGAGTGTCCGTGAGCTATTGCGATTGCAACGGCATGTGCTGGGACTACCGAAACATGAACCTGTACAAGCGCACCATCGCGTTCGAGGACTCGGGGCGCCGTCTCGGCGGCAGCATCGACCTGAACCCGGCGGTCGGTCGGGCCTGGGTGGAGGCGGAGTGTGGGGCCAATCGCCCGGAGCCCTCATTCCCGATCACGTCCGGTGTCACCCCGACGGCGCCTGGTCCCGGCGATTGCACGAACTCCATCTGTCCGTGAGGGGGACGACATGACCTGGAACGGCACGCGAGCGCAGTCGGTGGTCTCCTCGAGGTCGAAGCTCTTCGGGCGAGCGGCCTTGGCCGCGGCCATCTTGCTCGCGCCGGTCGCCGCCCGCCCGCAGGGCTCGGACTGGGCCGATACCTTCTTTCGCTACACGGGGAAGGAGAACCGGCCGTTCTTCTCGGAGATGCCAGGCGAGACCGTGGACCCCTTCACCGGGACGCTCAGGATCGTCCAGGAGGACCTCTCGCTGCCTGGGAAGGCAGGACACGATCTCCAGGTGTTGCGCACCTACAGCAGCAAGATCTGGGGGCGGGCCGACCTGCTCGAGGAAGAGTCGCTGATGGCCGAGCGGGATGCATCCGTCGTGGGATACGGCTGGAGCCTCCACTTCGGTCGGCTCCGTGCGCCGTGGGCCGACGGGACTTCCTACCTCTGCGGAGGCGCCTTCCCGATATTCGAGGAGCCCGATGGCAC
>JAEZXM010000046.1 GCA_023419875.1 Pseudomonadota bacterium
GGCGGGAGCGCCCTGCGCGGCGCGGGCGAAGGCGCCAGGGCTGCGCGCACGGTGCCCCGGCCATGCACGGCCGCGGTGATCCGCGCGAGCCCCGCCGCCTGGTCCTGACCCGACGCGGCGATGTCCGCCACGAGATCGGTCACCTTCGCGATCATCCCGCCGATCTCGGCGAGCTTGCCCGACACCTGCTGCATGCTGCGGGCGCCCGCGCCGGCCTCGTGCACCGAGCCCTCGATGAGGCTCGCGGTCTTGGCGGCGGCCTCCTTGCTCCGGACGGCGAGCGACCGCACCTCCTCCGCGACCACCGCGAACCCGCGCCCTGCGTCGCCGGCCCGCGCCGCCTCCACGGCCGCGTTCAGCGCGAGGAGGTTCGTCTGGAGGGCGATCTCGTTCACCTCCTTGATGATCTGGAGCGTGCCCTCGGCGGCGCCGCGGATCCGCTCCATCGCCTGCGCGAACTGGGCGATCACGGTCTGTCCGTCGGCCGCGGCCGCGCGGGCGGCGGCGGCGGAGGCGTCCGCCTGCTGCGCGAGGTCGGCGCTCACCCGGACCCCGCTCGTCACGAGCTCGAGCGATCGAGCGGTCTCCTCCAGCACCGCGCGCGCGTCCGCCAGCGCTCCGCGGGCCGCCTCCGCCTCTGCGCGGGCCGCCTGGGCGTCGGCGCGAGCAGCCTCCGCCTCGCGGATCGTCTCCACGGGGCGGCGCTCCCCTGGATCGGTGCCGCTCGAGCTCATGACCAAATCCTACGCTGCCGGAGCGGGTTCCCTCCAGTCCGAGGCTCTTGCGGCCGCGGGGTGCGGAGCCTCCGCCGGCGGCGAGGCCTCGAGCATGTCGGAGAGGCTCGCGCCCGCGGGCACCATCGGGAGAACGTCGACGTCGGCGGCGACACGGACGTGCACGACCGCCGGACCACCACGGTGCACGAGTGCTTTTCGCACTGCGTCATCGAGCTCCGCCCCGGTCTCCGCCCGGAGCCCGAGGCAGCCGAACGCCTCCGCCAGCGCGGCGACGTCCGGTCGGCCGGAGAGGCGGGAGGCGACGAAGCGCCTGCCGTGGAAGAGCCGTTGGATCTGCCGGACCATGCCGAGCGCCCGGTTGTCGAGGACGAAGAGCTTGAGCGGCAGCCCGAGGTCGGCGGCGGTGGCGAGGTCCTGGAGCGTCATCTGGAAGGAGCCGTCGCCGTCGATCCCGGCGACGAGCGCGTCGGGCCGGCCGAGCTGCGCGCCGATCGCGGCCGGCAGGCAGAAGCCCATGGTTCCGAACCCGCCCGAGGTGATGAAGTCGCGCGGACCCGAGGTGCGCCAGCGCTGCGCCGCGAACATCTGGTGCTGGCCGACGCCCGTGGTGAGGACCGTGTCGCGGGGCAGGAGCCGCTGGATGCGATCGATCGCGTCGAGCGGGGAGAGGCGGGAAGGTTCCTGCTCGCCTCCGTCGGGACAGCGGGAGCTCCCCCGCTCGCCCTGAGCGTAGCCCGCCGAAGGCGGGCGGAGTCGAAGGGCGAGACTTCGCCTCCCTCGCTTCCCGATGCGCGCGAGCAGCCCCGCGAGCACCTCGCGCAGATCCCCGTGCAGCACCACATCGCCCGGTGCGCGCGGCGCCAGCGCTGCGGGGTCGAGGTCGGCCTGGACGAGCCGCGCGCGAGGCGCGAACCCCGCGGCCGCGCCGGTGCTGCGGTCGGAGAGGCGGGCCCCGGCGGCGAAGACGAGGTCGGCCCGCTGGATCGCCCGGTTCGCCCGGGCGTGACCGTGCATGCCGATCATGCCCAGCCAGAGCGGGTGGTCCTCCGGCACCGCGCCCTTCCCGTGCAGGCTGGTGACGAACGGGAGCTGGAGCCGCTCCGCGAGCGCGCGCGCCTCGGCGGAGGCGCCGCTCTTCCGGACGCCGCCGCCCAGGCAGAGGAGCGGCCGCTCGGCCGTCTCGAGGAGGGCCGCCGCCTCGTCGAGGCCGGCGGCGTCGGGGCGCGGCGGCCGCTCGGGGGGGAGGGGGCGGTAGCCGGGGTCGACCTCTGCGAGCTGCACGTCCCGGGGGATGTCGACGAGCACCGGCCCCGGCCGCCCGGAGCGGGCGAGGTGGAAGGCGCGGGAGATCGTCCTCACGAAGTCGCTCGGGTCGCGGAGCACGGTGCTCCACTTCGTCACCGGCGCGGTGATCGCGGCGATGTCCGCCTCCTGGAACGCGCCCGTGCCCAGCGCTCTCGTGGGGACGTTGCCGGTGATCGCGACGAGCGGCACGCGATCGTGGTTCGCGTCGGCGAGGCCGGTGACGAGGTTGGTCGCGCCCGGGCCGGAGGTGGCGAGGCAGACGGCGATCCTGCCGGTGGCGTGCGCGAACCCCTCGGCCGCGTGCGCCGCGGCCTGCTCGTGGCGGACGAGCACGTGCGCGACCGCGGGGGTGAGCCGGGCGTGCGCGTCGTAGACCGGGAGGATGTTCGCGCCGGGGATCCCGAAGGCGTACTCGACGCCCTCCAGCTCGAGCGCGTGCCAGAGGGCCTCCGCCAGCGTGGGACGGGTGGGGCGGGACATGATGACTCTCCTCTCGGAAGCGCGCCGGGGCCCGGGATCCGGGGCGGCGCCCGCGCGACGCGGGGCTCAAGGAAGCGAAGGCTGTCGGGGATCAGCGGACGGTGAAGCCGCCCGCGCGCGCCGCCGGGAGCGACGGCGCTAGCCGCGTACGCGTACGCCCACGCGCGCCGGGGAGGCGCAGCGGGTCGGGCTCTGGGCGCGGTCGTCGATCACGGCGAATACCTGGGCTCACCTTCACACGCCGGAACGGCCGGCGCAAGGGCCGGGAACGCGCAGGGGATGGCCGGCCGCCCGGATCAGTCCCCGTCCGGCTCCGCGTCGTGCCCGGCCGGCTGCGGAGCGTCCTCCTCCTCGCCCCATCCGTCACGATCCCCGGGCTCGCCCGCTTCGCCGCGCTCGCACGGCTCGCAGTCCGGATCGGCCTCGCCGACCCAGACCGTGACCGTCTCCGGTGCCTCGACGACGAGCGCCCCGCCGCTGCCGCCGCCCGGCTCGCCGGGGTCCTCCTCGCCGAGCGAGACCCCGTACACGTCGCGGTCGGTGTTCACTTGCAGATACACGGTCACCCGCTCGTAGGCGCCGAGTGCGAGGATCGGGACCCAGTAGGTCTTCCCGTACGTCACGAACAGCGGCGCCCGCGGGGGACCGGCGGTGAAGCTCGCGTTCTCGATCGTCACCCTCAGGAAGGGGCCCAGCGGGTAAAGCTCGCCGGCGCTCTCGAGGAACCTCCGGTTCGCCTCGGTCTCGCGCTGGAGCTGCGCGCGCGCCCGGTTCTCGTCGAGGCTGCAGTCCTCGCAGGCGGTGGTCGCGCCGGAGACGGCCAGGCACCGGCCCGGCTTCGGCCGCTTGAGGGCGGAGCGGAAGCCGGCGACGTCGACGCCGCCGCCCGGCTGGAGCGGCGGGTGGCAGCCCAGGACCAGGGCGACGTCCACGATCGCGGGCTCCGACCACCCCGCCGCGCCGCGCAGGGCGAACACCGGTGGGGTCCTCGTCGTCGCCAGGACCGCGGCCCACGTCGCCCGCTCGGGGTCGCCGGCGGCGACGGCGGCGTCGAACAGGGCCTCGTAGGTCGCGGGCTCCACGCCGCCGAGGCCCATCGCGCGCGAGAGGAGCTCCAGCGCCTCGTCCACCCTGCCGGCCGTCTGCGCCGCCTGCGCCCGCGCGACGAGCGACTCCTCGGTGCCGGGCTCCCCCTGGAGGTCGACGACCCGGACGTACAGGGCGGCCGGAGCGACGGCGGGGGCCGCAGCCGCCTCGCCGTCCGCGGCCTCCGGTGCCCGGAACCTCGGCGGGACCGCGTCGGGGAGGTAGGGATCCTGGCCCACGACGGGCGCCCACGCCACCGCGCCGCCCGGCGAGAGCTCGACCCTCGCGTACGGGTCCGCGATGTCCACCACCGTGAGCTCCGTGTTCTGCCGCACGACGGTCACCGGCCT
>JAEZXM010000104.1 GCA_023419875.1 Pseudomonadota bacterium
CTAGCCCCGCACGCCGGCGCCGGCGAGCAGCGCCCGGAGCCCCTCGGCCGCGTCGCCGCCGCCGAGCGCCACGGCCCGGCCGTCCCTCAGGGCGGCCGGGACCGCGGCGTCCTTGGGGCCGCAGACGACGAGGGGGAGCTTCAGCACCTTGGCGAGCTCGACGAGCAGCGGATCGGAGTCGGGCACGGGCAGGAGCACGAGCGCCCCCACCGCCCCCGCCGCGAACGGGCGCCACAGCGGGCGGTGCTGCGGCTCACCGGGCAGCTCGGTCACGTCCACCCGGACGCCTTCACCGAGCGTGATCCGGCCGATCGTGCCGAACCCGCCCGCGGTGTCCTCCTCCGCCTGCCACCCGGGGATCGCCTGGAAGCGGCCGCGGGCGGCGCGCCGCGCGAGCGGTCCGCCGCCGACCATCACCACCTTGCCCACCGTCTGCTGCCCCGAGGACCGGCCCCGGGCGATCCGGGCCCGGAGCGCGTGCAGCTCGTGCGGCGCGAGCAGCTCGGCGTTCGCCGGGGGAAGCGCCCCCTCGCGACGCCGCGCATAGCCGCGCTCGAGGAGCGCCAGCACCGCCCGCATCACCTCGAGGTCCGACGCCGGGCAGCGGTCCACGAGCTCCTGGAACCGGCGCGGCGTGGCGAGGAGCGCGACCACCTCCTCGGTGATCGGGTGCAGGCCGGGCGGGATCTCGCTCGAGTCCACCGCCAGCTCGACGGTGTCGCCCGGCTGCGGCAGCGCCGCGACCAGGCGCGCCCCCTCGTCGGCCTGCCGGAGGCCCTCCAGCATCAGCTCCTCGACGCGCCGGTCGATCCGCTCCGGGGCGTCGCCGAGCTGGCCCGGCACGAAGGCGAACTGCCCGTCGCGGCGCGTGAGGAGCCGGAACAGCGCCTTCTCGCCGCCGGCGTTCCCCATGCTGGCGTCGAGGACCTTGCCGTCGCGGAGCGAGATCACCGCCCGCTCGCCCTCGCGCTCCACCGTGAGCCGGCCGGTCTTCCGGTTGACGGAGAGGATCTGGAGCAGGTCCACGAGCGGGATCTGCGCGAGGTTGCCCTCGATCTCGCGGCTCTCGCCGGAGACGGCGCGCGCCGCCTCCACCCGCCGGAACACCTGCTCGATGCGGGCGAGGACCTCGTCCTGGTTGAAGGGCTTGCGGAGGTAGGTGCCGAGGCGCGCGCGGTCCGGGTCCATCGCCTCGCCGGTGAGGATCACCGGGATCCGCTCGGTGCGCGGGTTGGTGCGCAGGATCCGGACGAAGGTGCGGGCGTCCAGGAGCGGCGAGCGCTCGTCGAAGATCACCAGGTCCGGGAAGCGGAGGATCGCGATCTGGAGCGCACGCGAGCCGTCGCGGGCCGCGTGCACCTGGTAGCCGCGCTGGCGCAGCGCGGGCGCGAGGGTGCGGACCGTGCTGGGGTCCGGATCGGCAAACAGGATCTTGCGGACGGGGGCCATTCGGGTCGCGGGCTACATCGGCTGAAGGTCGTAGAGGGTCTGGAGCTTGCCGACGAGCGCGTCCACGAGCGGCACGTCCGAGGTGTGGAAGACGCGCCCCTGCGGGCCGGCGAGGAGGCCGTACGCGGAGTGCTCCGACATGAAGAGGATGAACTCGTGCTCGGCCAGCCGCTTGTCGCCGTCGAGGTAGACCTCGGTGAGGAGCGGGTGGTGGGACGACTCGACGGTCCCGCCGCGGGCGCCGAGGAGGTAGACGCGCATCGTCTGGTCGCCTGCGCGGGAGAGGCCGTCGCCGGCGGGGAGGGCCTCGCGCAGCGGAGAGGCGGCGAGCGGCCCGGAGACGCCGACGTAGAGGTGCCCGCGGGCGCGCGGATCGCGCGCCACCTCGCGGAGCGCCTCGCGCTGGGCGGTGGCCGCGAACTCCGGGTCGCCGTCCACGCGCGCCGAGGGCGAGGTCTCGGGCAGCGGGATGCCGGAGAGGAGCACGTCCGCGAGCTCCCAGAACGCCGAGGGCTCGAGGTCGTCGAGGTGGAGCCGGCGGAGGAGCGAGCCGCGCTGCTCGTCGATCCGGTCCTTGGAGCGGTGGAGGAGCTCGTCGAAGTCCTCCCCGTCCTTCGGGAAGGTGGCCGCCCCCATCGAGAGGAGCACCGGGGCCCGCTCCTCGAGCTCGCGCACCGAGGGCGCACGGCGGATCTCCTCGAACGCCCGCCGCTGGAACATCAGCGCGCCGAAGTAGTCCGTCTCCGGGAGGAGCACGTAGTACTCGCTCTCCGAGACCTTGGCGAGGATGTCCGCGTCGCGTGACACCCGCGTCACCGCCGCGACCACGTCGCGCACCATGCGCCGGTAGGGCTCGCGCCCCGCCTCCTTGCGCACGAGCTCCGCGTTGTCGATCGAGAGGACGAGCAGCGAGAAGGACCGCCCGTAGCGCCGGGCCTTGTAGAACTCCTTCCCCGCGTAGTCCACGAAGTAGGCGAGGTTGTACGCCCCGGTGTCGCGGTCCCTGAGCCCGATCCGCTCGAGCGTCTGGAAGCGGCGGGCGTTCTTCACCGCGATGGCCGCGAAGTCGGCCACGGTCACCGCGGCGGCGTGGTCTTCCGCGCCGAAGCGCCCGCGCGCCCGATCGGAGACGTACGCCATCCCCAGCAGCTCCTCCTCCGCGAGCAGCGCCACCATGAACGAGCCGCCCGTCCCGCCGAACGGGTCGAGTCGCAGCGCGCCCGTCCGCAGCATGCCCGCCCACTCCCGGTCCCGGGGATCGACGAGGGGCGGGAGCGCCGTCCGATCGACCACGCCGCGGTAGCTCTTGAGGACGAGCTGGCCCTTCTCGTCGAGGAGCCAGAGCGCGGCGCCCTGCGCGTCGGTCACGCGGGCGAGGATCGAGAGGACGAGGTCCTGGAGCTTCTCGACGTCGAGGGTGGAGAGGATCTGCAGGCCCTGGCGGTAGAGCGCCTGCGAGCGGGCGAACTCGAGGTTCTCGGAGAGGAGCTGGGAGTGCTCGCGGCGGAGCCGGACGCGCTGGAGCACGCGCTCGGCGATCTCCGTCAGCTCGCCGCGGTCCACGGGCTTGGTGAGGAACTCGGCGCAGCCGGCCTTCATCGCCTCGACCGCCAGCCGCACGTCCTCGTGGCCGGTGACCACCACCGCCTCGACCTCGGGATCGCGCTTCTTCGCCTCCCGCACCAGCGACACCCCGTCCATGCCGGGCATGACGATGTCGGTGACGAGCAGGTCGAACTGGTCCTTCGCCAGGAGCTGCAGCGCCTCCTCGCCGTTGCCCGCCGTCCTGGTGGCGTGCCCGGCGCCGGAGAGGACCTCCCGGAACAGCTCCTGGAAGAACGGCTCGTCGTCCACGACGAGGATGCGCCCGGTGGCCATCAGCGCTCCCGGGCCTTCGCGAGGGTCGTCGACACGCGGCGCATCATAGCGCGCAGCCGGCCGGGGTTCGACACGGCGGTGGCGGCGGGCCGCCCGAGGGGCAGATGTGGGTGCGGGCCGCGCCAGGCGGGGCCTCCGGCGCGCGAAAGCGGCGCGGGGCGGGCTCCTCGCGTAGGCTCTCCCCGCATGGATCTCGTGCCCCTGCTCCAGGCGCTCGTGGCGATCGACTCGACGTCGAACCGCTCCAACCTGCCGGTCCTCGACCTGCTCGAGCGGGAGGCGCGGGCCGCGGGGTTCGAGACCCGGCGGGCGCTCTGGCGCGACGCGGCCGGCGTGGAGAAGGCCAACCTCGTCTGCCGGCGTGGGCCCGAGACGGCCGGAGGGCTCGCGCTCGTCGGCCACACCGACTGCGTGCCCTACGACGACGACTGGAAGGAGGCGCTCGCCGGCGAGGTCAAGGACGGGCGGCTCTACGGCCGCGGCGCCGCCGACACCAAGGCGTTCCTCGCCGCTGCGCTCCTCGCGGTCGCGAAGCCGCGTCCCATCCACCATCCGCTCACGCTGGTCTTCACGGCCGACGAGGAGGTCGGCTGCCTCGGCTCGAAGCAGCTCCTCGCCGAGGGCCGCGTCCACCCGCGGCACGCGATCGTCGGCGAGCCGACGAGCCTCGTGCCGGTGCGGGCGCACAAGGGGTACTGCGCGGTCGAGGTCCGGCTCACCGGCGTCGAGGGGCACAGCGCGTATCCCGACGTCGGCGCGTCGGCCATCCACGCGCTCGGCCGGCTCTGGCCGGACATCGAGGAGATCGGCCGCCAGCTCGCCCGCGAGGTGGACCCACAGTTCTCGCCGCCGTCCTGCACCTGGAACGTGGGCGTGGTCGACGGCGGGAAGGCCCGGAACATCATCGCCGGCGAGTGCCGGTTCTCGTACGAGTGGCGCCCGTTGCCCGGGCAGGACCCGCGGCGCGCACTGCGGATGCTGGAGGAGGCGCTCGCCCGGCTGATCGATTCCTCCGGAGGGCGGATCCGGGCGGAGATTGCTCCGCTCCGCGCCGATCCCGCCGCGGTGACGCCGCCCGAGGCGGACGTGGTCCGGTTCCTCGAGGCGGAGAGCGGCAACCGCTCGACCACCGTGCCCTTCGGGACCGAGCTGCCCGAGGTGATCGGCCTTGGCGCCGAGGCGTGCGTGTTCGGCCCCGGAGACATCCGCGTCGCGCACCGCACCGACGAGCACGTCGAGCTCGCGCAGGTGGAGAAGGCGGCGGTCATCCTTGCGCGGGCGGTGGAGCGGTTCTGCGTGTGACGGTCAGCGCTTCCCCGCCGCGCCCCGCAGCGCGTCCGTGAGCGCATCGCGCAGCGACGGCATGTCCACCGGCTTCGGCAGGACCTTCACCGCGCCCTCGATCCGCTCCGCTTCGAAGGTCCCCGTGACGACGACCACCGGCAGGGCGGGGGCCGCGCGCTGGACGTGGAGCAGGACGTCGAGGCCGGTCACGCCGGGCATGTCGAGATCGAGCATGAGCGCGTCGAACCGCTCGTGATCGATCCGCTTCATCGCCTGCGCGCCGCCCGCGGCGGTCTCGACCTCGAGGCCCAGCGTCTGGAGCTGTCGCGCCATCACCTGGCGTACCTGGCCGTCGTCGTCGACGACCAGCACGCGCCGGCCCCGTAGGTCGGCGGGGGCCGGACCAGACGGCCCTGAACCGGAAGTCTCGCTGGCCACGGGGTAGATGTACCACCGGAGCGTGACGCGGGCTGCCTGGGAACCCCGGGTCACGGCAAGGGGCGCGCGCGGAGACCCGCAGCTGCTCTGGTCCCGCTCCGTCCCGCCGCTCGCGCGTCTGCGACCCCGCCGCTCGCGGCAAATGGCCTCGAACTCCAGGCGCTTGAAGCCCGGCCCCGCCGTGACGGACCACGAGGTCGGCCGTTGACACAGGAGACGGAGCGGGCTAGAACCCCCGGGCTTCCGCGCCTTGGGCGGATAGCTCAGGGGTAGAGCGTCGCCCTTACAAGGCGAGGGTCACAGGTTCGAAGCCTGTTCCGCCCACCAGAGTTCGTTGACTTGGGGTGTTAGTTAAGTCGGTTATAACGCCGGCCTGTCACGCCGGAGGCCAGGGGTTCGAGTCCCCTACACCCCGCTGAAATCGAGGCCGGGATTCCGAGAGGAGTCCCGGCCTTGGTGTTCTTGGTCACCTCGCCAGCACGACGTGGGTGGCCCGGCTCGTGGATGCGTGCTCCGCGCACCTGTAGCCGAGGCTCACCAGGTCGATGCCGGCGAGAAGGTGCTCGCCCCGGCCGAGGAGCACGGGGGAGATCGCGAGGTGGATCTCGTCCACGAGGCCGGCGGCGAGGTACTGGCGGATGGTGGCGGAGCCTCCGCCGAGTCGGACGTCCTTGCCTCGAGCCGCGTCCATCGCGCGCTTCAGCGCGGCATGGATCCCATCCGTCA
Source organism: Pseudomonadota bacterium (assembly GCA_023419875.1). GTDB lineage: Bacteria > Myxococcota > Myxococcia > Myxococcales > Anaeromyxobacteraceae > Anaeromyxobacter. The sequence goes on from JAEZXM010000104.1 coordinate 5,776, forward strand.
CGAAGTGGAACGTCGTCCCGCCCTCCATCGTGAGCGGCTCACGGGCATGGTGCGTGAGCACGAACACGGGCACGCGGTAGGGAGGATTGTTGCCCCACCAGCCCTTCCAGCCGTCGTCGGGCCAGGGTCCGCGCGACGGGGCGAACATGTTGCGGCCCATGATCCAGGCGCCGAGGTTCTCGAAGCTGCGAGCGGCGAAGCGGTCGTCGACGTCCTCCCGGGCGACCCTGTCGCCGATCAGCGACCCGGCGAAGTGGCCGGCCATCTTCTTGAACGTCTCCGTGCCCAGCACCCACTCGTGCAGCGCCATCCCTCCGGCGCCCATCGGATTCTCGAGCGCCTGGTCGGGACCGGCGCCGTAGCCGTCGATCGAGATGCTGAATGCGTTGACGCGAAGCCTCGCCATGCCCGTGGTCCCTTCGACCGTCTCGCCTCCGCTGCCTCTCCTAGCGGCGGCTCCCGTCGCCGTCATGGAAAGTTACGCGCCGGCGCGACCAGAGACACCGAGGGCGGGATCCCTCAACTGCCCTTGCGCAGCTGCTCGCCCGCCTTCCGGATCTTCTCCTGGGCGGCAACGAGCGCGTCCTCCGCGGCGGAGATGACGGAGACCGTCGCTCCCAGTGTGTCCTTGGCTGCGGCGCTGATCGCTGCCGTCGCGGCCTGCAGCAACGCGATCCCGGCGTCCTGCAGGTTCTTGCGGACCTCCCTCAGCTCGTCGAGTGGCGTGTGACCCTCGGTCGTGCGTTCCGGATCGGCCATGGCGACACCTCCGGCGCGCATTCTGCTCGCGCGCTTCGCGCCGAGGACGACGACATCGGGGCCCGATCGGAAGGGGCTCGCGTCCCGTCCCACCCCCGGAGAGTCCGCCTGGCGGCAGGCGGGCGAACGGGGCCACCGCGGGCCGCTCGCCGCCCTGGTCACATGCGTGAGTCGCCCCCAAGGGCATGCCTCGGTCCCCGCCGCAAGATCTAGCGTGGCGCCGACGTGACACGGCTCCCGCGCTCCTCGGAAGTGCAGCTCCCCCTGCTGCTCGGCGGAGGCATGGCGGTCGGCATCAGCACGCCGACCCTCGTCAAGGCCGTCTCCACCTACGAGATCCCGTCCCTGGGCCGTGGCCTGTGCCTGGGCATCGCCTCGGGAACGGCCGCGGCCAATCTCCTCGCCCGGCGCCTTCAGCACGGAGACACCCGCGTTCGCCTCGCCCTGGATGCCCTGGCCGCCCTCGCGCCGTCGCTCGACGAGGAGCTGAAGGCGCTTCACACGACCTACTTCATCCCCGGCGGCAAGGCGGCGTCCCAGCCCTACAAGCCGGTCCGCGCCTTCGGCCTGGACCCGCCCCGGTGGCTGCAACTGCTCACCATCGCGGGGAACTTCACGACCGTCTGGGAATGCAAGCAGGGTCACGACAATGCGGTCGGCATCAACTACCTGCAGAAGATCGAGCTGTCACAGCTCCCGGCGCTGTACGGCGCCATGCTCGCAGGCGTGGACTACGTCTGCGTGGGCGCCGGCAACCCCGCTGCGTTTCCCGGATACCTGCGCGGCCTGGCTCGCCGAGAGCCGATCGAGCAGCCCGTCCACGTCGCGCGAGCAGCCAGCCCGCACACGATCCGGTTCGACCCGCGGGACTTCGGCGCCGACGAGGTGTCCGAGCTCAGGACACCGCGTTTCATCGCCATCGTCAGCACCTGCGAGCAGGCCGAGCAGCTCGCCGCGAACGAGGCGACCCGCCCGTTCGGGTTCGTCTTCGAGGGACCGAGCGCGGGCGGCCACAATGCGCCTCCGGCGGATTACCAGCGCGCTCTCGGCGCGCCGCCGAGGTGGGGGCCCAAGGACGAGCTGGATCTGGGGCGGCTGCCGGACCTCCGGGAGCCGTTCTGGTTGGCCGGAGGCCTCGGCAACCCGGATGGAATGCGCCGGGCGCTCGAGGTGGGGGCAATCGGGGTGCAAATCGGCACGATCCTCGCCTTCAGCAACGAGTCCGGGATGAGCCCTGCGCTGCGGCTGCGCGCGCTCGAGCGGATCTGGCACAAGGACCTCGCGGTGCTCACCGAGCCGCTGATGTCACCGACCGGGTTTCCTTTCAAGGTCGTGCAGCTCTCCGGCTCGCTGTCCGAGGAGTCCGTCCGCATCGGCCGCGAGCGCGTCGCCTGTTGCGATCTCGGGCACCTGTTCACCCCGGTCGAGACGAAGCGGCACGTCAGCCGACCGGAGGGCGGCGTCGAGGAGGTCGTCGAGCTCCAGACCCTCTGCCCGGCCGAGCCGGTCGAGGCATTCACGCGCAAGGGGGGGGTGATGATGAGGCGCAAGGGAGCCATCTGCCTGTGCAACGGCCTCATGAGCACAGCGGGCTATCCCGGCATTCGCGGCGGCTACGTCGAGCCGCCGGTGGTGACCGCCGGTGACGCGAGCGTGAAGGACGTTCGCGAGATCCAGGTGGCGGTCCGCAGACTGACCTACTCGGCAGGCGAGGCGGTCGCTCGCGTGCTTCGCGGGATCGAGGGGTCCCGACGCCCGCGCGCCGGTACGCCCCGGGAAGCCCGTGCCACCGCCGCCGCCGGCGGCTAAGGTACACCACGGTCTGAACCGCACCTGCCCGGAGCCTCCGCTCCCTCGCCAGCCACGGTTCGAGGGGACGGAACATGGAAGAGCCGGTCGCGGCCACATTGATCCACTTCTACGACGTTCGCCTGCGCGAGACGCTGTGCGGCCTGCGCGGCTTCGAGCACCGCTCGACCAAGCACGCGCGCAGCGTGACCTGCCCGGCTTGCATCGGCCTGCTCCATGAGCGGCTCACGCCGGATGTCGTCCTGCCCGCCGGTACCGATCAGGGGTCGGCGGCCGGCGCCTGAACTGCAGAAGGGACTCGTCGAGTGAACACGCGGAGCCCGAGGGGCAACTACACCGAACGCCTCGTCAAGGGCCACCGGGTCGGCGTGGAGCGGCTGGAGCCGCAGCGCTGGCGCGTGAGCGTCGACGGCCGTCCGCTCTTCACCTTCTGCTCGGAGTCGCGGGCGCGGCAGGCGGGGGTCCTGGAGGCGGGCCGGCTCGCGTTCAGAGCCTCCGACCAGCGGAGCAGCGGCGCCGCGGTCGACGAGGGGTGATCAGAACGGACCGCCGTCGAGGCGATCGAGCAGCTCGCGACGCCGCTTCGCCTCGCCCTCGGCGCTCTCCAGCTCGGCGCGCGCACCGTCGAGCTGCCGCTGAACCTCGTCGAAAGCGGCCCGCCTCCGCTCCAGCGCCTGCTCGGCGTGCGCGAGCTCCCGCACCGCACGCGCGCGCACCTTCGCGCGCTCCCGGGTCCGGGCCCGGGCGGCGGCTTCTTCCCGGCGGCGAACCTGCTCCGCCCGTCGTCGTGCGAGCTCCCCTTCCCGCCGGTGCACTCGCTCGTCCCGCCCTGACGTTCCTTCCGTTCTCCACGGCGGAGGCGTCGCCGCGCGAGCCTCCCAGGGTGGACGTTCCGCTCGAGACCCCGGAGCACCGAAAACGGCGAACGTCTCCCCGCCGACCGCCGGCTCGCGCTCGAGGAGCCCCTTCTCGAACCGCTCACGGACGTCGCCGGCGGCCGTCGCCAGCGCGCGAAGGAGGACCTCGAGCCGTGCCATGACGGCCGCCGCGGCCGGACGACCGGCGCGTGCGATCACGGGACCGGCGGCGAGGCGCAGCGCGCGGGCAGCCTCGCGCACGTCGTGCTCGGCATCCCGGAGCGGGCCCGCTCCGTGTCCCTCGAGGGCGGCCGTGTGGAAACCGCGGAGCTGGTCTCCGGCGCGGAGGAGGGTCCCGACCCGCTCCTGCTCCGCGAGCGCGAGATGGTTCAGGAGCCAGGCGAGCCCTACCGGCCGGCGAAGCTTCCGGACGGCCGCCGCCTGCGGGTCCCCGGCCGCGGCGAGCTCGCGCGCAAGCGCCTCGCGCGCCGGGGCGAACTCGTCGGGCGGGAGCCCGTACAGCGCGGCGGCGCGAGGCGGTGGAGCCGTGGTGGAGGTCCGACGCTGGGCAGGGGCCTGCTCGCCGGCCTTGCGCCGTCCGGACTGCCCGCGGTTCCGAGCGGCCGTTCTCGCATTCCTCCTGGATCGCATCCGAGCGCTCCCGCGTCCGTCCTCGCAACAACGTGACCACCGGCGGCGCGTGGAGCGGCGGCCCCGCGCCTTGACGGCTCGGGCCGCGATGCGGAAATCGACTCTCGTGCACCCGTCGGTCCGTCGTGCTTCGGTGACGGCGAAAGGTCGATCGCGCGCCCTCGGGCCGCTTCCGCGCCTGGCCGTGCACCTGGCGGCGGCCGGCCTCGCCTGGCTCGCGACGTTCGACGGATCGCGGAGCGCGACCGCGCTCCCCACCGGATCGCCTGGGTCACCCGCCCCCGCGCCGATCCCCGGACTTCCCGAGCTCGGTTACGACCTCGAGCGCCTGCAGGAGGACTTCGACATCCCCATCGAGATCAACGATCGCGTCCTGAAGCACCTCCGCGAGTATCAGTCACCGGGCGCGCGGCGCGGCTTCCTCCGCTGGATCGCGAGCTCGCACCGGTACGCCGAGCGCTTCCGCGAGATCCTGCAGGAGCACGGCGTCCCCGGGGACCTGGTCTTCCTGGCCATGGTCGAGAGCGGCTTCCGCACGCACGCGGAGAGTCCCGCCGGCGCGGTCGGGCCGTGGCAGTTCATGGCCTCGACCGGAAGGGAGCTCGGGCTGCGGACCGATCGCTGGGTGGACGAGCGCCGCGATCCCGAGAAGTCCGCCCGCGCCGCGGCGCGGTTCCTCTGGCTCCTGCACGAGCGGATGGGCGACTGGCACCTCGCCTGGGCGGCGTACAACGCCGGGCCCGGTCGCGTCTCCCGTGCGCTCCGGCGCGGATACTCCGACTTCTGGCACATGGAGCAGCAGCGGGCCCTCCCCGCCGAGACGCGCGACTACGTCGCCAAGATCATCGCCGCCGCGATCCTCACCCGGCACGCGGAGGCGTTCGGCCTTTCCGTGGACGAGCTCCAGCCCGGGGCCTGGGTGGACTACGAGCTCGTGGTGATCCCGCGCTCGACCTCGCTCTCGAGGCTCGCGTCGGTCGCGGGCGTGAGCGTCGAAGATCTCCGGGAGCTGAACCCGGAGCTGCGCAGGAGCGTCACCCCTCCCCGGCCCTACCTCTTCAAGATCCCGCGGGCGAACCTCGGCACGTTCGCTGAGCGCTGGCCGGGGACCCGACCGCGCAGCCTCTCGGCCGCCGGGCGGGAGCGCGTCGCCGCCTCCGCGATCGGGCGAGCGGCGAGATGATGCTCGGCCCCCCCGTCTCCGCGACGGGACGGACCCTCACCCGTCCGTGCTCTCGGGCGAGCCGAAGAGGAGCTGCAGCAGCCCCCTCTCACGGCCCTCGGAGAACACGTAGACGTGATCGCCGGGCTCGAGCACCGTGCTCCCCGCCGGAGCGAGCAGCTGGCTGCCGCGGACGACGAGCACCACCCGCGTGCCCTCGGGGAACGGGAGGTCGGAGATGGCGCTTCCCACCACCGCGCTCGCCGCGAGGACGAAGTACGACGAGAGCTCGCCGTTCATCGGCATCGACGAGGTGATCTCGATGACCGCCTTCGGCGCAGGGGTGGGCGCCGCCTCGAGCCCGAGCCGGCGGGCGAGCCAGGAGACGGTCGCGCCGGGGAGGAGCTGGCCCACCACCACGATGAAGAACACGATGTTGAAGATCCGATGGGCGCCGGGCGCGCCCGACAGCACCGGGTAGCTGGCGAGGACGATGGGCACCGCGCCGCGCAAGCCGACCCAGCCGGCGTAGGCGATCTCCCGCGCCGGGTACCGGAACAGCGAGAGGACGAACGCCACCACGACCGGCCGTGCGACGAAGGTCACCAGCAAGGCGACCAGCAGCCCTTCGACCCAGAACTCGAGCACGCGGGAGGGGAAGGCCAGGAGCCCGAGGATGAGGAACATCGAGATCTGTCCCACCCAGGCGAGCGCGTCGTGCACGTGCCGGATGCTCGTGGAGTACGGGAGCGCGTGGTTCCCCAGCACGAGCCCGGCGACGTACACAGCGAGGAAGCCGCTCCCCAGAAACAGCGTCGGGAGCGCGAAGGAGAGGAGCGCGAGCGCGACGGTGAGGACCGGGTAGAGGCCTGCGGCGGTGAGCGAGCTCCGCTTCAGCAGCGAGACGGCCGCGCGACCGAGCCCGTACCCGAACGCCGTTCCGACGACGATCTGGAGCACGACCTCGAGGATCCACCCCCAGCTCGGCGCGCCCCCCTGCGCGAGCACGCGGGTGAGCCCGAAGGTGAGGATCACGGCCATGGGGTCGTTGATCCCGGACTCCACCTCGATGGTCGCCGCCACCCGCTGCTTGAGCTGGATGCCGGAGCCGCGGAGCGTCGCGAACACGGCCGCGACGTCGGTGGACGAGATCACGGCGCCGAGCACCAAGGCCTCCGGCCACGAGAGGCCGACCAGCCTCCCGAAGACGGCCGCCAGGGCCGCCACGGCCGCGACCCCGAGGGTGGCGAGGATCCCGGCGGGCCACGCGACCGAGCGGATCGTGGCGATGGGCGTGTTGAGCCCACCGTCGAAGAGGATGAGCGCGAGCGCGACGGTCCCGATCCGGAACGAAAGGCCGAAGTCCTCGAACGGGATTCCGCCCGGGCCCTCGCTGCCCGCGAGCATGCCGATGGCGAGGAAGAGGAGCGGGAACGGGAGGCCCAGCCGGCTGGAGGGCCGTGTGAGGATCGCGCTCGCTCCGAGGAGGATGGCCGCGATGAGCAAAGCGATGGCGGTGGGGGTGGGCTCGGTCATCGAGAGGTTCGGCCGTGCCGGACGGGCGCACGCATGGTACCCGGTTTCGGTCGCGACGGTCCCGGCTCGTCCCTACAACATCGGCAGGCCTCGTCGAGGCGACCGATGGACTTCCAGAACGTTCGATTGCCCGTTCGGGTCGGTCTACCGTTCGCGGCACTCGCGATCGGGTTCCTTGGCGCGGTGCTGTACGTGCCGCTCGCGCTGCGGCCGCTCACCCAGCGCGCCGAGGTGATCCAGCACGAGCTCGCCGAATCGGTGCGTCACCTGTCCGGTGTGCGCGCGTACGCGCGTGACATCCGGAGCGAGGCGCTGCTGCTCGCGTACGAGATCCGGAGCGATCCGACCTTCGACCGCGGACCGCGCGTGTCGGCGATCTCCGTGGGACGAGCCGGGCTCCGGGAGCATGCGGACGCCTACGCACGCCTCCCCCGGGGCGACGAGGAGGAGGCGATCTGGCGGCGCGTCCGGGACGCGGACCTCCCCGCCCTCGACGAGGCCGTGGACCGGACGCTCAGGACGGAAGAACGACCCGATGCCCGCCCGAGCGCGCTCCGCCAGCTCCTCGAAACCGGCTCGTCGCTCGACGAGCGGCTCCGGCGTCTCGTGGACCTCAACGTGACCGCCACGCAGGCGGAGACCGCCACGATCCACGAGAACGTGCGCCGGCTCTCGATCGCCTACGTCGTGCTCGCGGCGCTCGGCGCCGCGGGCGCCCTCCTGCTCGTGCCCCAGATCGTGCGGCTCCTCCGGTCCTACCAGAGCTCGGTCAGAAACCGGCTCGCGGAGCTGGAGGCGTTCGCCGGGCAGGTCTCGCACGACCTGCGCACCCCGCTCCAGACGATCCACCTCGCCGTGCACGCCATCGATCGCGCCGCGGACGATCCCGCGGGCGTGCGGCGCCTCGCGGAGCGCGCCGCCGCCGGCGTGCGCCGGCTCGACGGCATGATCCAGGAATTGCTCCAGTTCGCGCGCAGCGGCGCGGGCGGGGGCGACGGCGAGCGGACCGACGTCCAGGAGGTCCTGGCCGAGCTGGCGCACGATCTCGACGGGCACGCGCAGCGCGCGAACGTCCGGCTCCGCCTGAACGCCGAGCCGGTGGCGGCCCGGATCCCGCCCGTCGCGCTCAAGACCGTGCTCGCGAACCTCGTCGAGAACGCGATCAAGTACCGGAAGCCCGACGTCGAGAACGAGGTTCTGGTGAGCGCCCGGCCCCAGGGGAAGGGGGTTCTGCTGCGCGTCGAGGACACGGGCGTGGGGATCCCTCCGTCCGTCCTGCCGCGCGTGTTCGAGCCGTTCTTCCGGGCGACGCGGCGCCCCGACAGCTACGGCCTCGGCCTGGCGACGGTGAAGCGGCTCGTGGACGCGTACCGCGGCACGATCTCCGTCCGGTCGGAGGTGGGGCGCGGCACTGCCTTCGAGATCCGCCTGCCCCGCGCGGAGGAGGAGCGCCCGCCGCTCATCGCTCGCGAGGCGAGGCCGTGAGCACGCGGGTGATGAACGCCAGGAACTCCCTCATGTAGTTCCGCAGGAACTCCTCGGTCGAGGGTTCGGTCACCTCTCCGTCCGGCGTGACGAGACCGGGCTTGAAGTGGAAGTACGCCTCGGGAGCGCTCATCTGCGGCGAGTTGCAGAAGGCGAGCACGGTTCGAAGGTGTCCCTGCGCCACCGCGGTCCCGATGGGTCCGATGGAAGCGCCGATCACCGCCGAAGGCTTGTGGGTGAAGGAGTTCTGGCCCCACGGCCGGCTCGCCCAGTCGATCGCGTTCTTGAGCGCGCCGGGGATGGACCGGTTGTACTCGGGGGTCACGAAGAGCACCGCGTCCACGTCCTCGATCGCCTTCTTGAAGGCGCGGGCGACGGGAGGGTAGTCGGGATCGAAGTCGTAGCTGTACGGCGGCAGGTCCTTGAACGGGATCTCCGTCATCTTCAGCTCGGAAGGCTTGAGGCGAACGAGCGCCGCGGCGAGCTGGCGGTTGATGGAGGCCTTCGCGAGGCTGCCGATGAGGTAACCGACCGTGTATGTCGTCATGGAACGGAAGATGGCGTCGGGCGCTCGAAGCCACAAGGCATGCTCGAGCCACGGTGCGGCAGGCACGCGCGCTCAGGCGTCTGCCTCCGCCGCCGGACCGGCGCCGCTCGCGCGCTCGGGACGAGAGGAACACCGGGCGAGCGTGTGCCGTGGCGCGACGGGGCGGCCTTGGAAAAGCACGCGCCGCACCACATCTTCTCCGCGGACTCGCTGCGGGGCAGGTAAGAGCGTGGCACGCTCGAGGATCGGGCTGGCACATGACCCGACGTATGCCTCCCGGCGTACGGCTCTGCGTTCAACGGCGGGGGCGCGGGCGCCAGGCAAGCACCGGCGTGCCTTCATCGGTTCCTCATCGACGTGACGGGCTTGCGACCGGCGGGCCCGGTCGCGACGCAGTGGAACGACGGTCAAAGGGGGCACGTATGCGGAGAATCCTGGGAGCGGTGACGGTGGTCGGCCTGGTGTCGTTCAGTCTGAGCTGCGAGGAGAGCGACGGCGCGGCCCCCGGGGCAGCAGGCTCGGACCTACCGTGGATGGACACCAACCTCACGCCGGAGCAACGCGCCGACCTGCTGATCCCGGAGATGACCCTGGAGCAGAAGGTCCAGCAGATCTCCAACGACACGCGTCCTGCGGAGGACGATGCCAATCGGCCGCCGGGCTGCGAGTTCACGCCCATCGCCCGGCACATCCAGGGCATCCCCGAGCTGGGGATCCCGACCGTCCGCATGATCAACGGGGGCACGGGCCTCCGTGGCGGGAGCTGCCTCCCCGAGCCCGTAGCCACTGCGCTGCCTTCCACACCGGCCAGCGCGGCCACGTTCAACCAGGAGCTGAACCGGCGACTCGGCGAGGTGCTGGGCGCCGAGACGCTGAGTGACGGACACCAGGTGATGCTCGCGCCGGGGATGAACCTGCACCGTCATCCCTTCGGCGGACGAAATTACGAGTACCAGAGCGAGGACCCGTACCTGTCCGGGGTGATGGCCGCGGAACAGATCAAGGGCATCCAGGCCCATGGCATCCACGCGGTGGCGAAGCACTTCGCCGCCAACGAGCAGGAGAGCCAGCGGCGTCAGATGGCGACCGTGGTCCCGCCGCGCGCCTTGCACGAGCTCTATCTGCTGCCGTTCGAGATGTCGGTCCGGGATGCTCAGCCGGCGTCCGTCATGTGCGCCTTTCCCGAGATCAACGGGGTCTCCGCGTGCTCGAACGAGGACCTGCTCAAGACGACGCTGCGCGAGCGCTGGGGATTCCAGGGATACGTCGTCACCGATCGGCGGGCGGTCCACGACGTCGGGCCGTCGATCAAGGCAGGGGTCGACTGGGAGCTCTCCCACATCACGCCGCTGCACTACTCGCTCGATCCACAGCCCGGGCAGCGTGGGAACCCGGGCAGCGAAGGCATCCGCGCGGCCCTCGCGGCGGGCACCATCACGGTCGCCGACATCGACCAGATGCTCCGGCGACGGTACGTCCAGATGTTCAAGTTCGAGCACTTCGACAAGGACTTCGACGCGCTGTACGGATCACCCGTGGATTTCGTCGCCCACGCCCAGGTGGCGCGCGAGATCGCGGAGCAGGGGATCGTTCTCCTCAAGAACGAGAACGGGTTCCTGCCGCTCGACCCCAAGAAGATCAGGTCGATCGCGCTCATCGGCGCAGAGTGGTTTGCCGGGATGGCCAAGCTGCCCCCGCGGTCGATCCGCGCGGACAACGAGAGCGTCGTGGCTCCCTTCACGGTCACTCCACAGGAGGGGCTGGAGCACGTGCTCGTGACGCTGGGCTCCCCGGCCACGGTCACCTATCACAGCGCGGGTGGGACCGGGACGAAGGAGGATCGGGAAGAGGCCCTGGAGCTCGCCCGGGAGTCGGACGTGGTGATCGTGATGGTCGGCGACAACCCGCACGAGCTGTGCGACCGGGAGTCCCTGAGCTTGCCGATCATTCCGCCGGAGGATCCGAACTTCTGTGCGTACGACGAGCTCGATGAGGGCGAGTACGACCTTCCGAGGCCGGACCGAGGCGAGGGAACCCACCAGGAGAACCTCATGGCGGAGCTGAGCGCCGAGCCGGACCTCGCGCGGAAGACGGTGGTCGTCCTGAAGACCGAGGGCATGGTGCTGATGCCGTGGCTCGACAAGGTGCCCGCGCTGGTGGAGGCCTGGTACCCGGGGCAGTCGGACGGCGTCGCCGTCGCGAGCATCCTGTTCGGCCTGCGCAATCCGTCGGGGAAGCTGCCGATGACCTTCGGCAACTCGGAACGGGAGGCCGCTCATGCGACGACGGCGCAGTTCCCCGGCCTGTGGGTCGACCCGCCGCACTGGTTGGCGGACGCGTCGCGCGGCTCGGACGACGAATCAGGAGCGGATCCTTCCCCCACGCTCGAGGGCCAGAGGCGGTTCTCCGCGCAATACACCGAGGGGCTGCAGGTGGGGTACCGCTGGTACGAGGCCAACAAGGTGACGCCCGTGTTCCCGTTCGGCTTTGGTCTCTCGTACACGACGTTCGCTTACAGCGACCTGTCCGTTCAATCCACCGTCGCCTCGGGGGGCCACCGAGTCCTGAACGTCACGTACACGATCAC
>JAEZXM010000103.1 GCA_023419875.1 Pseudomonadota bacterium
GCGAGAGGCCGCCCACGGCATTGGCGTCCTTCCTGACCAGATCTTCGGCGGTGTAGCGCCGCGCCACGGCCCGGTCGTACGCGCCCATGTACCCTCGCGACCGGGTCACGAGCACTGCGCGGGCGAGTCCCATCTCGGACATGCTGATCTCACGCTCCACGTCGATCCGGTTCACGCCCATCGCCGCCTCGGGCAGCCGGACGAGGCCCGGGGTCCTCCTCGCCGCGACGAGCGCCATGGCGCCCTGGTCGCCGAGCGGGAGCTCCCCGACCGGCGTGTCGGGGTCGGTCGGATCGATCCAGAGCTCCGGCGACCCCGGCACGTGCACGATCACGTGATCGAACTCGCCGAGCCCGGGGAGGTTCGAGGGGTCCTGGCGACCCGTGAGCACGAGGGCGAGCTCGGCGTCCACGCCGCGCGCGCGCAGCAGGCCGACGAGCAGCGTGGAGAGATCCTTGCAATCACCGTAGCCGCGGGCGAGGGTCTCCGCGGGCTTCGTCGGGATGATGGAGGCCTCGCCGAGCTCCAGGGCGACGTACCGCACCTTGCTCGAGATCCAGTCCAGGTAGCGCTGGGACAGCTCGGTGCGATCCGTCACCTCTCCGCCGACCTCGCGGGCGATGACCTCGAGCTTCGCGCCCCGGAGGCGCTCGTCCGTCCGCGCCGCGTAGGCCTCGGCCACGGCGGACCACGACGCGCCGGTGGAGATGGCGATCCCGGGCGGCGCGACCTCGGGCGGGCGGAACGCGTCCGGCTCCTTCACCTCGGGGACGTTCCACAGGTCCCACTCCAGGACGCGGACTCCGCCGCTCTTGCTCTCGACGGGCTTGGCGCGGACGCCGCCGAGAACTGCCCACCGGAGCGGGATCGCGACCGGCGCCTCGACGCGCGTGCGGAGCCTGCGGATCGGGAGGGCCCACGCCGTCTGCGTGCGCAGCACGCGTCCCGCCTCGAAGTACGGAACGCGGTCCAGGCCCACCGTCTCCGTCTCCACCACGTCGCCGGGTCGAACGCCGGGCAGGGGTCCGCGCAGCACCTGCCCGTCGCCGTACTTCACCGGGTCCTGCTCGTGCAGCGACGACTGCGAGAGGGTGGCCGGGTCGAGCTGGTGGACGGTGCCGTCCGGATGGACGACGCGCGCGCGGAGGACCGGCATCTCCTCGAACCACGGGTGCCAGGAGCGCCCGATCGTGCCCCATCCCTCGGCGCTGGCGGCGGCGAGCGGTCGGTACACCATGCGCGAGGTGATCGTCGCGCGGCCCGCGTCGTCGAAGCGGACGAGCTTCTCGACCAGGAGCACCTCCACCGGCGCTCCCTGCGCGGCAGGGTGCTGCGAGGCCCACCGGGCGATCTCCTCCGGCTTCGCGCTGAAGGCGGCGAGGTCGAACGGTGCGCTCTCGGGCGTGGCGGCCAGGAGCGCGGTGACGAGAAGCAACGACGCGGGCATGGGATCCCCTCCGAACCTCCATTCTGGAGCAACGGCCCCTGGGCGGGGAAGCCAATGAACTGGGCACACGATGCGTGCGACCGAGGCATCGGCGGAGAGCGGGAGGAGCGGTCTTCCTGCGGCGTGCGTACCGTGGGTGCTCTTCACCTACAGACCGCCTTCGCGCCCGAGGCCTCCTCGATCCTGGCCGTCGCCGGTCCCTCGTTCCGCCGCGAGAGGAGCGAGCGACGGCTGCACGCCTCGGGCGCAGCCGAATGCCCGCCCGCGGTGCAGCGGCCGCGCCGGAGGCGTTTTCGGACAGTGATCGCACGAGCGCCGTCGCGGCACGCCCGCTGCACAGCGCTCCTCGAGACGCAGCACCGCTCGACATCCCGGAGGAGTGAACGAAATGAAGAGGGCACTCGCAGCCGTCGCCTTGGCAGGACTCGTCGTGATCGCGCCGACCGCGCACGCGACGCCGTCGACCGTGTTCTGGACCCCGGCGACGACCTACACGCAGCCGTACCTCGTCCCGCACCTCACCTACGACAGCTACGTGGCCGAGCTCGGGTTCCTGCAGAACACCTACGGTCTCACCCTGGGCGTGCTGCCCGGCGACAAGGTGCTCGGCGAGGTGGGCTTCGACTTCTTCATGCCGAGCTTCGGCCGCTCCATGTTCGACTACCTGCAGCTCAACGCCAAGGTGACGCTCGCGGAGGGCGCGTTCGCGAAGTGGCAGCCGGGCGTCTCCGTCGGGATCATGAACGCCGGCTTCGAGGAGGACGTCTCCGACTACCACCTCCTCCACGCCACGGTGGGCAAGGCGTTCGAGTTCGGTACGGTCGCGCTGGGCGGGTACTACGGCGCCGGCTCCGAGATCCTCTGGACCGGCTCGGACGGGGAGGCGCGCGCCGGGGTGATGGCGAGCTACACCAGTCCCGACTTCGTCCTCGACCTCCCCGGGCTGCAGAAGGTGGTCTTCGCCGCGGACGTGTCCACCGGCCAGAACTGGTTCGGCGCCGTGGGGGGCGGGGCGGCGTTCTACTTCACGCCCTCCGTGAGCCTGCTCACCGGGCCCGTCTGGTTCCTGGACGGGGACTCCTACGAAGCGACGTACGGCGCCGACTTCATGTGGACGTTCCAGCTCGACGTCGACTTCGACCTCAGGAAGAAGAAGAAGTGACGGAACGAGGAAGCGCCCGGGCCGGGCCCTCCGGGGCTCCGGCCCGGCGCGGTCCTACGACACCATCTGCGAGAGCACGGTGTCGAACACGAACATCTCGACCCGCTCGCGGTCCTCGGGGCCGAGCCCGGAGAAGCAGAAGGAGACGCGCACGTTCCCCTGCTGCGGCTTCACGTCCGCCACGCGGACCTTCCCGGTGAGCGGGTCCGCGCCGGGGATGCGCAGGGAGAAGGAGTACTCGTCGCCTGCGCCCGGCGCCCTGGCGAGCAGGCACGCGAAGCCTCCGGTGGAGATGTCGATGGTGATCGCCCGCGCGTTCGAGGTGATGAAGTCGAGGTCCACCTGGAGCGCGCGGGCGACGCGCAGGGACTGGCGCGGCGTCTCTCCGGGCTTGATCGTCAGCCGCTGTGCCTGGAGCAGGGCGCGCGCCAGCTCGTCCCGCGCGGCCCGGTAGGCGTCGTCCTCGTGCTTCGCGAGCTTTCCGGCGCGGGCGCGCTCGTGCATCGAGCGGAAGCTCTTCAGCCACTCGGCCAGGCTCAGCGCAGGCGCCATCGGCTCACCCCTGGAGCGCCTTCTTCAGCTCCGGCGCCGGCTTGAAGCCCACGGTCTTCGTGGGCGCGATCTGGATCTCGGCGCCCGTCTTCGGGTTGCGACCGACGCGCCCCGCTCGGCGCTTCACGACGAAGGTCCCGAAGCCCGGCATGGAGAAGCGTTTGTCCTTGCGGATGCTCTTCGCGAGGTGGTCGAAGACCGTCTCCACGAGAAGGGCCACCTGCCGCTTCGAGAGATCGCTGTGGGCCGCCTGCACCTTCTCGATGAGATCCGCCTTGGTCATGGAGGCCTGCCCTGTGGAGGTCGCGCGAACGTAGCGCCGCCGCGGAGGGTGCGTCAAGCAGCGCAGCGCTGCGGGGATCGGCCGCCCGGCCCGGGCGGATCAGGTCTCGCCGCCCGCGCGCGCGCCGGACACGAGCGCCCTGTAGGTCTCGACGACGTCGGGAGGAGCCGGTGTGCGCGCAGTCAGGAACACGCGGTACTGCACGCCGCCGTCGCACGCTGCCCACGCCCAGACGTGCCACCCCTCCTGTTCGCCCTCGAGGCTCAGGGCCCGCAGGCCGGCGAACCGGGTCCCGTGGCTGCGGACCCGTTGCATGCCCTCGCCGCGCTTCATGAGCGCCGCCGCGTCCTCGAGGCACGCCGCCTCGCTCGCGAACGTCGTCTCCGGGGTCGAGACCTCCAGCCGCGCGCCGTCCCGGCGGTCGAGCCGGAGCCGCCGCGCGTCGCCCGACGGTTCCCAGGCCGCCGGCGCCTCGAACCGGAGGCCGCCCATGTCGTAGCGGAGCCAGCCCTCACGGCCCGAGGGGACGCCCTGCGGCGGCGGCGAGATGCCCGCGCACCCTCCCGCGAGGATCGCCAGGGCGAGCAGCCTCGCGCGCCGGGACGTCCGGATCGTGCGTGGATCGACATTCATGCGAGGACTCCCGAGCAAACGCTCTCGTCACTGCCGGTGATGCGCACCCGCGCCAGCTCCCCGCGCCGCGCGGCGTTTACGGGCCAGCGGACCGGCGCGAACTCGGCCGAGGTGCCCCGCGCCTCGGGGCCGCCCGCGCGCTCGACGACGACCGCAAGCG
>JAEZXM010000343.1 GCA_023419875.1 Pseudomonadota bacterium
CCGCCGCCGCGGCGCGCGCGCTCGCCGCGGGGGCCCCGGGCGCCGGGATCCCGTTCGCGCGGCTGCTCGTCGAGAAGGCGTTCCCGCGCACCGGACGCGGCCCGGAGGAGGCCGCCGCAGCGGAGCACCCGGGCTCGCCACTCATCGTGACGCCACGGTGAACGAACAGCGGACCCGCGACACATCGAGCGCCGAGGTTTCTCCAGGGAACCCTCACGGCACGCGGCTCCCTCTCGTCAGAGGTGGCGCGGCTGGCCCGGTGACGACGCTTCGTCGTGGGGCAGGAGACGCTCGCATGAGCACCCGAGGCCCCGCCTCGCCGCCCGATCGCCAGCCGGACTAGCGTAGTTATTCTACGTGAGCAGCAGGTCGCATGACGCGGTGGGCCGCGCGGTGTTCAGGCAGTAGAAATTGGGGTTCCCTCCATGGTGGCGCCACGCCGTTCCCGAGTAGTTCAGCTATTTGCTGTTAGTTTTCAACGCATTAGTCGCCGAGTACGCGGTCGAAGTGGTTGAAGTTTGTCACACTCCAAGGAGTCAGAGGTCGGCGAGGGCCCTCACCCTCTCGAATTGACTCCCGTAGAAGAACTTCGGATTGTCCGCGGTGCGCGCATGACGCTCTCACCCCGGAGCGCGGTCTCGAGGGGTCAAGGCGCGCACGCGGGGCCCCGCGGCCCAGGTCCCCGCGCAACTGAAACCGCTTGGGACCCGAGGCCCCCGATGGCCGATGTGCGAACCCGACCCTGGTACGTGGATGGCTCCTGGGAGCAGTCCGCGTCAGCCGGCTGGATCGACGTCGAGAACCCCGCGACCGAAACGATCATCGGTCGCGTCCCGCGCTGCGGTGCCCCCGAGGTGGAACGAGCGGTGAAGGCGGCGCGTCGCGCGTTCCCGGGGTGGCGGGCGCTCACCCCGCACCGCCGCGCCGAGTACCTGCGCGCCGCCGGCACGATCCTGGCCCAGCGCCGCGACGACGTTGCGCGGACCGTCACCGCGGAGATGGGGAAGCCGCTCGACGAGGCCCGGGGCGAGGTGGACAAGGTCGTGCGCACGTTCTTCTTCTACGCGGAAGAGGCGGTGCGCGTGCTGGGGCAGACCATCCCCAACGACGAGCCGGGCTTCTTCAGCACGGTCCAGCGAGAGCCGATCGGCGTGGCCGCGGCCATCGCGCCCTGGAACTACCCCGTCGAGCTCCTGGGCTGGAAGCTCGGCGGCGGGCTGGCCGCGGGCTGCACCCTGGTCATGAAGCCGGCCAGCAAGACCCCGATGTCGGCGGTGGCGCTGGTCGAGTGCTTCGATGCAGCGCGCCTGCCCCCTGGTGTCGTGAACCTGCTCACCGGCGACGGCCGCATGGGCGAGGCGCTCATCACCCATCCCGACGTCGACAAGATCGCCTTCACCGGCTCCCAGGACGTGGGCGAGCGCATCTTCCGCATCATGGGCGGGATCAAGTCGGTGGCGCTGGAGCTGGGCGGTAACTGTCCCCTGCTGGTCGCGCCGCACGCCAACCTGGCGGCCGCGGTGAAGGGAGCCGTCCGGCGCAGCTTCCGCAACATGGGCCAGATCTGCGTGGCCATCAACCGGGTTTACGTGCACCGGCCGCTCTACGCAGAGTTCCTGGCCGGGGTGGGCCGGGCCGCGCAGGCGCTCACCATCGGTGACGGCCTGGAGCATCCCTCGGTGGACCTCGGGCCGATGGCCGACGCCGGTGGTCTGGCCAAGACGCGCGAGCACATCGACGACGCCGTCGGGAAGGGCGCGCGGCTGGTCTGCGGCGGCGACCGACCGGAGGGCTTCCGCCGAGGACACTTCTTCCAGCCGACCGTGCTGGCCGACTGCACCCCGGACATGCTGGTCATGAACTCGGAGACCTTCGGCCCGGTGATCGGCGTGAGCCCGTTCGACGAGCTGGAGGAGGCCATCCGGCTCGCCAACGACTCGCCCATGGGGCTGGTCGCGTACGCATACAGCGAGGACCTGGGGGAGGTGTTCACGCTCGGCGACCAGCTCGCCTTCGGCAGCGTGGGCATCAACTGCGTGGACGCCGGCATCATCGGCGCCCCCTACGGAGGGCGGCGCAAGAGCGGCGTCGGTTACGAGCACGGCCGCGAGGGGATGGAGGGGTACCTGGCGCTCAAGCACGTACGCGTCCGCCACGGCGTCGGCGCGCAGAAGCCATGACCGGCGCCGGCGGCATGCCGGCAGTCGGGGAGGTCGCATGAACGGTGCAGGGCGCATGGGAAGGAGCGGTCGCGGCGCGACTCCGAGCGGGTTCGCCACCGGCTCGACCATGCTCCTCCAGGTGATTGCGCGGGAACGATCCCGGCTCCCACGCGCCGAGATGCGGATCGCGGACTTCGTGCTGCAGCACCCCGAGAGCGTCATCACCATGAACATGGCGGACCTCAAGGCGGTGACCGGCGTCAGCGATCCCACCATCATCCGCTTCGCGCGCCGCCTGCGCTGCAGCGGGTACCCGGAGCTGAAGGTCCGGCTCGCGCAGAGCCTCGCGCCCGAGGCGCCCTTCTCGCACGAGGAGATCCTGCCCACCGACAGCGTGGACGCGGCGGTGCACAAGACGCTGCGGAACTCCATCAACTACCTGCGCCGGTTCGAGCAGGACTGCGACGCCGCCGCCATCGGCCGCGCGGCCGACCTCCTGCTCCTGGCCCACGAGGTGTTCCTGTTCGGGCTCGGGATCTCGGAGACGATCGCCTACGACGCGGAGCACAAGTTCCTCCGCATCGGCCTCCACTGCCGGCTCATCGAGGGCCAGCAGCGGCAGGCGCTGCTCGCCACCACCGTCCGCAAGGAGGATGCGGTGGTGCTCCTGTCGCACTCCGGCGAGACCCGGGCGCTGGTGGAGTCGGCGGCCGCGGCCCGAGCCCGGGGCGCGCACACCATCGCCGTCACCGCGCCCCACTCGCACCTGGCGCGCACCTGCGAGCTGGTCATCGCGGTCCCTCGCTACGAACACAGCGAGGTGTACACGCCGCTCACCGCCCGGCTCAACCACTTCATCGTGACCAACATGGTGGTGGCGGTCATCGGCGTGAAGCAGGGTCAGCCCCGGCCGGACAACCTGGCTGCCCTCGACCCCTGGCTCACCGAGAAGATCATCGACGACGTGGTGCCGGGCTCGCCCGGATCAATTGACGGTGCTCGACACGCGGCCGACAGGCACCCGCGTCGAGCGAGGAGCAAGCGCCCATGATGCCCTCCGAGGAACGCGACCGGGCCAAGTACGCGTCCGGTATCAAGGCCATCGAGACGTACCTGCGGGACGGCATGGTGGTGGGGCTCGGCTCCGGCACCACCTCGCACTGGATGGTGCGGGCGCTGGCTCCGCGCGTTCGGGAGGGCCTGAAGGTGACCGGCGTCCCCACCTCCAAGAGCACGCGCGACCTGGCCGCCAGCCTGAACATCCCGCTGGCCGACCTGAACGATCACCTGGTGCTCGACGTCACATTCGACGGCCCGGACGAGATCGACCGCGCCGGGCGCATGATCAAGGGCGGCGGCGCCTGCCTGCTCTGGGAGAAGATCGTGGCCGCCGCCACCCGCCAGTACGTGGTGATCGCCGACGACCGGAAGCTCGTGGACGTGCTCGGGGCGTTCCCCCTTCCGGTGGAGGTGATCCCATTCGGCTGGCGGAGCACCGAGCGGCTCATGCGCGAGCTCTTCGCGTCCTACGGCCACCGTGACGTCCCGATCCAGCTCCGGGGGGGTGAGCGCTCGCCGGTGGTCACCGACAGCGGCCACTACCTGCTCGATTGCTCCCTGGAGCGGATCCCGGAGGCGGACGAGCTGGTCACCCGCCTCAACGTCATTCCCGGCGTGGTCGAGAACGGATTGTTCGTGGACGTGGCCGACGCCGTCGTCTTCGGCCACGCCGACGGGTCGGCCGACGTGGTGGTGCTCTGAGAGGAGGACGGATGCAGCCCGACAGCCTTTGCGGCGTCTACGCCCCCATGGTCACGCCGTTCGGAACCGATGACGCGGTCCTGCTCTCGGGGGTCGCGGAGAACGTGCGCCGTCTCAACGCCAGCGGGCTCCGCGGGTACTTCGTCCTCGGCACCAACGGCGAGTACAAGGCGCTGACCACCGAGGAGCGCCTGCAGGTGCTCGACGTGGTCGTGCAGCACCGCGGGCCCGGGAAGGTGGTCATGGCCGGGTGCGGCGCGGAGAGCACGAAGGAGACGATCGACCTGGCGCGCCGCACGGCGGATCACGGCGCGGACATCGCGAGCATCCTCATGCCCTCCTTCTTCGCCAAGAAGATGACGGCCGAGGTGATGGTGCGGCACGCGCTGGAGGTGGCCGACGCCTCGCCCATCCCGGTCGTGCTCTACAACAACCCCTCCGTCGCGGCCGGCGTCGCCATCCGCCTCGAGGTCCTGCAGAAGGTCGCAGGGCACCGCAACATCGTCGGGCTCAAGGACAGCTCGAAGGAGACCTACACCGAGAACCTGAAGGCCTCCTCGCCGTCGTTCAGCGTGCTGGCCGGATCGGCGAGCTACTTCACCGACCTGCTCCGCCGCGGCGGGACCGGCGGGGTGCTGTCGCTCGCGAACGTGCTGCCCGACGCGTGCGTCGCGCTGTACGACGCGGTCCAGGCCGGGCGCGCGGACGAGGTGGAGCGCCTGGATCGCCTCCTGATCGAGCTGAACGCGAAGGTCTCGGGCACCTACGGTGTGCCGGGGGTGAAGACGGCAATGACGCTCTGTGGGTTCGTGGGCGGCGTCCCGCGGCGTCCCTTCCTCCCGCTGAGCGCGGAGGAGGTGGACGGCATCCGGGGCGTGCTCGAACGAAGCGGCCTCCTTTCGAGGTGAACAGCCCATCGGGACGAACCATGGCGGCGACGAACGACCAGAACACGGCGGCGCGACCGACGGTGCTCCTGCCGGAACCGATCGAGGACGAGGCGGTGCAGCTCCTCGAGCGCGGCGGTGTGGAGCTGCTTCGTGCCGCCGATCCCCGTCCGGAGACCGTGGCTCCGCTGCTGGTGCGCGCCAACGCGGTCGTGCTCCGCACCGGGCTGCGACTCGACGCCAAGCTCCTCGGGATCGCCGCGCGGCTGCAGACCGTCTCCCGCACGGGCGCTGGGTACGACAACGTCGACGTCCCGGCGGCCACCCGGCATGAGGTCATCGTCACGTCCAGTGTGGGCGCCAACACCTCGACGGTGGTGGAGCACACGCTCGCGCTCCTCCTCGCGCTGGCCAAGCACGTGCTCGAGCTCGACCGGGCGGTCCGCCGCGGCGACTTCAAGGTGCGCTACGCATACCTTCCGCGCGACCTGCGCGGCCAGGTGCTCGGGGTGGTGGGCTTCGGGAGGATCGGCGCGGAGGTCGCGCGCGCGTGCCACCGGATGTTCGGCATGTCGGTCCTCGCCCACGACGCGCTCATGCCGGAGCCGGCCAGGTGCGACTTCTCCGCCTGGGTCGAGTTCACGGAGTTGCAGGAGCTGTTCCGGCGGGCGGACGTGGTCACCCTGCACCTGCCGCTCTCGGCGGCCACACGCGGGCTGGTGGGGCGCGAGCTCCTCTGGTCGATGAAGCCCGGCGCGCTCGTCGTCAACACCGCGCGCGGCGGGGTGATCGACGAGGCGGCCCTCGCCGACGCGCTCCGCTCGGGACCGGTGGCGGGCGCCGCCCTCGACGTCTTCGAGCGGGAGCCCCCGGCCGCCGGCAGCCCGCTCCTGACGCTGGACAACGTCGTCCTGACGCCCCACGCGGCCGCCCTGACGCGAGCCTGCGTCACGCGAATGGCGGTGCTCGCCGCCCAGCGGGTCCTCGACGTGCTCCAGGGGCTCGTGCCGGAGGACGTCGCCAACCCCGAGGTCCTCGCCGCGGCCCGCTGGCGGCACCTGATCAAGCGCCCTTCACCCATAGTCAAGGAGGACCACGTTGGAGGATGAGTTGCTGAGTCCCGGAATGTTGTCGCAGCTCGCGGGGCGACGCCGGTGCGCTGGCCCCGTACCGACCCTCCTCCGGGAGGGCTCACAGGAGGAAACGCCATGAAGCACTTGTCGATCCACGCCTGGTGCGGGTTGCTGCTCGCGCTCGGCCTGTCGTCGAGCGCGTACGGACAGTCGAAGTTCACCCTCGCCGACGTCCCGCAGATGAAGAACAAGAAGCCGATCAGCATCATCCTCGAGAGCGGCGACGGGTACAGCAAGGTGCTGCCGGTGATCGAGGCCTTCACCAAGAAGACCGGGGTGAAGGTGAACGTGGAGCGGGTCGCCTCGTCCGGCGTCTACGCCAAGGAGAACGTGGAGCTGATGGCCGGGACCGGCAACTACGACCTGGTCTACGTCGAGACCTCGTGGACCACCGAGTGGTCGGACTACCTGTACAAGCTGAAGGATCTGGCCAACAAGTACGACCCGGGCAAGGCGGCGGCGCTGGAGCGGGAGCTGGCGCTCATGTCGCCGTCCATCCTCGTCACCGGCCAGGCCTACGGTGACCAGATGGTGCTGCCCTTCTACACCTTCGACATGACCATGTGGGTCCGGCAGGACGTCTTCGACGATCCCACCGAGAAGGCGAACTTCAAGGCCAAGTACGGATACGAGCTGGCCCCGGCCAAGACCTGGGACGAGCTGCACGACCAGGGGGCCTTCTTCACGCGCAAGAAGGGCGAGATGCTGATGGGCAAGCCGCTCGACCGCGACATCTTCGGCCTGAGCATGCAGGCCGGCGCCTACCAGGCCAACGACGAGGTCAGCGCCCGCCTGTGGGGCATGGGGTCGGACTGGGTGACGGTGGTCCGTGACGCCAAGGGCAAGCCCAGCAAGTTCGTCATCACCAAGGCGAACAAGGAGTCGCTCAAGGTCGCGCTGGCGAGCTACAAGAAGGCCCTGCAGTATGACTCGCCCGGTGCCCTGACCGCGAACTTCGACTTCGTGGTCGCGCAGATCGGCAACGGCAACGCCATCATCGCCCCGACCATCTGGGCGAACTGCACGGTGTGGGTCGACGGCATCCTCAAGGAGAAGGTCCCGGGCGCCAAGATCGGCGTCTACGCATCGCCCGGCGGGCGCCCGTACACCGGCGCCTGGTCGTTCGGCGTGGCCAAGTCCACCAAGAACCCCGAGGGCGCCTACTGGCTGCTGCGGTGGCTCACCTCGCACGAGGCGTCGAAGAAGATGTTCACGGAGGCGGGTCTGATCCCGGGCCGGCTCGACGTCCTCGAGGAGACCGCGAAGGACAAGGCGAGCTGGTATCCGCTGGGGATGCTGTCGCAGT
Organism: Pseudomonadota bacterium; assembly: GCA_023419875.1. Taxonomy (GTDB): domain Bacteria; phylum Myxococcota; class Myxococcia; order Myxococcales; family Anaeromyxobacteraceae; genus Anaeromyxobacter. The sequence goes on from JAEZXM010000343.1 coordinate 7,250, forward strand.
ACCACATCGACATCTGGAAGGCGACCGCGGCGGCCGTGCCGAACTACTGGTACTTCAACACCAAGGCCGGCGGCAAGGTCTACGACATGCAGATCTACGCCGTCAGCAAGGCGCTCACGGGTGAGCAGACCATCGACCAGGTGGTCGAGAACATCACCAAGCAGACCCTCGATCTGACCTCGAAGTTCGACAAGAAGATCCCCATCTCCGAGGAGAAGTGACGCGCACCGGCGAGGGATCCGCGCGGCCCACCGCGGCCGCGCGGATCCCGACCGGACGCTCTCGAACCAACTCCATGCCTGGGCGAGGAGCCTCATGCTGAGCAACAGTCCGCCGGCCACCAGCGATTGGGCCAGTCGCGTCGGACGCAAGCCGACCATCTGGGAGACGCTCACCAGCGAGCGCTACTTCCGGTGGACGCTGCTGGTCCCGCTGCTGGTGCTGCTGGCCATCTTCATGCTGTACCCGCTGCTCTACAGCATCTACTTCTCGTTCCACGACTGGGGCATGCAGGGGGACGCGACCTTCAGCGGCCTGCGCAACTACCGGGCGCTGGTGTTCGACCGGGAGTTCCTGATCGCCTTCCGGCGAACGCTGGAGGTGCTGGTCATCTGCATCGCCGTCGAGCTCGGGCTGGGGCTGGGGCTGGCGCTGCTCTGGAACCGCGACTTCAGGGGGCAGAACGTGGTGCGCGGCCTGGCCCTGCTCCCGCTGCTGGTGGCCCCGCTCATCCTCTCCCTGCTCTGGAACTTCATCTTCGACTTCAACTTCGGCGCCCTGAACCACGTGCTCCAGGCCCTGGGGCTGGGGAAGGTCAACCTCTGGCACCCGGACATCGCGCTCTTCACGATCTGTGCGATGACCATCTGGCAGTGGCTGCCGTTCTCGACCTTCGTGCTGCTGGCCGGGCTGAAGAGCCTGCCCCGGGACGTCTTCGAGGCGGCGCGGGTGGACGGCGCCTCGCGGTTCTACACCTTCCGGCGTCTGACCCTCCCCATGCTCACGCCGCTCATCATGATCATCGTGGTGCTCCGGTCGATGTGGCTCATCCGTCTCTTCGACCCGCTCTTCGGCACGACGCGCGGCGGCGTCAACACCGAGCTGCTGGACTGGATCACCTATCGCACCTCGTTCGTCATGTTCGACATCGGGTACGGCTCCGCCATGGCCATCGTCTCCTGGGCGTTCACGATGGCGCTGTGCCTGCTCATGTTCCGGCAGCTGATGAAGCAGATGGCGCCCAAGACTTAGCCACGGGAGACCACCACCATGCTGAAGAAGCTGATGTTCTGGGTGATCACCGGGACGGTCCTGGTCATCATCGTCGCGCCGCTGGCCTGGATCTACCTGACGGCCTTCAAGAGCCCGGCCGACCTGTTCGCCACGGACCTGACCCGCTTCGTGGTCTTCAAGCCCACGCTCAAGAACTTCCAGGACCTCTTCCGCGACTATCCGTTCTGGTCCAACCTGCTCAACACGGCCATCGTCAGCCTCGGCGGAACGGTCGTGACCATGTTCGCCTCGCTGCTGGCGGCCTACAGCTTCGCCCGCTGGAACACCGGCGGCGGCGACCTCCTCTTCATGACCGTCTCCACCCGCATGTTCCCCATGGCGGTGGCGGCCATCCCGCACTTCGTGGTGTTCAAGAACCTGGGTCTGCTCGACACGCACCTCGGGCTGATGCTGCTCTACGTCTTCTTCAACATGTCCTTCGCCACCTTCCTCCTCTACGGCTTCTTCACCGAGGTGCCGAAGGAGGTGGAGCAGGCGGCCATGATCGACGGCTACGGCCGCATGGAGGTGTTCCGGAAGGTCGTGTTCCCGCTCATTCGCCCCGGACTGGCGGTGACCTCGGTCTTCTGCTTCATCTGGATGTGGAACGAGTTCTTCTTTGCCTTCCTCTTCACCCGCTCCGACGCACGGACGGTGAACGTGCTCCTCTCCTCGTTCTGGGGCGGCCTGCAGGTCCAGTACGGGCTCATGACCGCGGGGGCGGCCATCACCATCCTGCCCACGCTGATCGCCGCCTGGTTCATGCAGCGCTACATCATCCGCGGCCTCACCTTCGGCGCGGTGAAGGGGTGACGGCCATGAGCTGGTTCCCGCGCATGAAGCTGTCGGACCGGATCACCTGGGCGGTGCTGGTCTGGGTCTTCTTCAACCTGCTCTGGCTGCGATTCGTGGAGAAGGCCATCTCGCAGGGAGTGGGAGCGCTCCTGGCCACCGCCGTGGCGGTGGGCATGGTGATGTTCTGGCCGCGGCCGCTCGAGGAGGGCCCCGAGGACGTTCAGGTCGGCGTCGCCGCCGACGAGGGGAGGGACTAGCCGTGGCCCAGGTCCAGCTCGAGGGCGTCACCAAGCTGTACGGGCGCAAGAAGGCGGTGGACGGCGTGAGCGTCACCTGCCGTGAGGGCGAGTTCCTCTCCATCTTCGGCCCCACCGGCGCGGGGAAGAGCACCATCCTCAAGATGATCGCCGGCATCGAGGACGTCACGAGCGGCGTGATCCGCTTCAACGGCCAGGTCGTCAACCACCTGCCGCCGCAGGACCGGAACGTCTCGATGGCGTTCGAGAGCTACAACCTCTACCCGCACCTGAACGTCTACGAGAACGTGGCGTTCCCGCTGCGCGCCCCGCGTTGGGGCCTGAAGCTGGACCGGACCGAGGAGCGGCGGCGGGTGCAGGAGATCGCCGACTTCCTGGGCATCGGGCACCTCTTGGACCGCCTCCCGCAGTTCCTGAGCGGTGGGCAGAAGCAGCGCGTGTCCCTGGCCCGGGCGCTGGTGCGACGACCGGAGGTCTACCTCCTGGACGAGCCCATCGCCCACCTCGACGCCCGGCTCAAGTTCTCGACCCAGTCGCTGCTCAAGGAGTTCGCCTCCAAGTACGGCAGCACCATCATCTACGTCACGCACGACTACCGCGAGGCGCTCGCCCTCTCGCACCGCATCGTCGTGCTCCGGCACGGCACCATCGAGCAGGAGGGGACGCCGGAGGAGGTCTTCCACACGCCCAGAACGGACTTCGTGGGCCGGCTCATCGGCGAGCCCCCCATGAACCTCATCGACGGCGAGCCGGGGACTCGCGACGGGGAGGCCTGGTTCCAGGTGGGCGACCGGTTCGGCGTGGCCATCCGCGGCCCGCGGGTGGAGGCCATGCGCGCCTGCACCCGCACCGAGGACGGTCGCCCGGTGGCGCGGCTCGGGATCCGGGCCGAGGCCATCCGCATCTCGCGAACGCGTCCCGGGCCGGCCGGCTTCGAGCTGCCCGTCTATGCCGTGGTCCAGGAGGCGCAGAGCACCGTGATCACGTTCGAGCTCCCGCAGACGTTCTTCCACGTCCGCACGAGGCAGGAGATCGGCTCCGCCGACTACCGGGTCGGGGAGCCGCTCTGGGTCGAGCTGGATCCCGAGAAGATCCTCTTCTTCCCCAAGACCGTCGCCCTCACCTCCAAGGCCTAGCCATGAGCCAAGTCGAGCTCCGTTCCATGTGGAAGATCTACCCCCGCGGGGACGTGGTGGGGGTGAAGGACCTCACCTTCACCGTCCAGAACGAGGAGTTCCTGGCCATCCTCGGCCCCTCCGGCGGCGGCAAGAGCTCGACCCTCCGCATGCTGGCGGGGCTCGAGGACATCACCCGCGGTGAGCTCGCCTTCGACGGCGAGGTGGTGAATCACCTCGGCCCCGCGGAGCGAAACGTGGCGCTGGCGTTCGAGTCCTACGCGCTGTACCAGCGCCTCTCGGTGTACGAGAACATCGCGTTCCCGCTGCGCGCGCGCGGGATGAAGCGAGCCGCCGTCGACGTGAAGGTCCGCTGGATCGCCGAGCTGCTCGACCTGGGACCGCTGCTCGACAAGTTCCCCGGCTCGCTGGCGGGCGGACAGCAGCAGCGTGTCTCGCTGGCCCGCGCCTTCGTCCGGCGTCCGAACCTGACGCTGCTCGACGAGCCCATCTCGCACATGGACCAGCGCCTGCGCACCGAGATCCGAGCACGCATCCGCCACCTGCACGAGGAGATGCACAACACCACGGTCTACGTGACGCACGATCAGGCGGAGGCGGTCTCGCTCTGCGACCGGATGGTGATCCTGCACCAGGCGCAGCTCCAGCAGATCGGCCCGGTCGAGGAGATCTGGAACCGGCCCGCCAACCGGTTCGTGGCCGCCTTCGTCGGTGAGCCGGCCATGAACTTCCTGCCGGCCCGGCTGCGCGACCGGACCTCGGTCGTCTTGCCGGAGGTGGGCCAAGACGCCGTCCTCTCCTTCCAGGGAGAGCTCGACGCGGGCTCCGCCTCCGCGGTGACCGTCGGCATCCGGCCCCAGGAGATCGATCTGCTCCGCAGCGCCGGTGCGGCGAACACGCTGCCCTGCGTGGTGCGGCTGCTCGAGTTCCAGGGCGAGATCACGGTGGCCACCCTGATCCTGGACGGCCCGGGCGAGCACGCGGTGAAGGTGGCGGTCGCGGCCAGCGAGCCGTTCCGCGCGGGCGAGCGGCTCTGGCTGCGCGTACGACCGGAGAGCATCCACCTGTTCGACGGGGACCGCCCCGTGCTGCGGAGGACGCTGCAAACCTGACCCGGGACGACGGCGGAGGGGACGCCGGCCGCGTCCCTTGCCACGGAGGTGATCATGACCGGTGAAGCCAAGGCATGTTTCGTCGGCGTCGACGTGGGGACGTCCGCGTGCAAGGTGATCGCCGTCGACGAGGCCGGCGCGGTGCTGGCGCGCACGGTCCGCGACTACCCGCTCTCGACTCCGCGGCCGGGCTGGGCGGAGCAGAACCCGGCCGACTGGTGGAGGGCCACCGACGAGGCGATGAAGGCCCTGCGCGCGGCGCTGCCCCGCGGCTACGCCGTCCGGGCCATCGGGTTGTGCGGCCAGATGCACGGTCTGGTGCCGCTCGACGAGGGCGACCGCGTGATCCGCCCGGCCATCCTCTGGTGCGACAACCGGAACGGCCCCGAGTGCGACGAGCTCACCCAGCAGGTCGGGGGCCTGTCCCGCGTGCTGGAGCTGATCAACAACCGGATCCTGCCGGGCTACACGGCCGGCAAGATCGTCTGGCTCCGGAAGCACGAACCGGCCGCCTTCGAGCGGATGCGGCGCTTCCTGAATCCCAAGGACTACATCCGGCTGGTCATGACGGGGGCGCACGCCACCGAGGTCGCCGATGCCTCGGGCACGGCGCTGTTCGACGTGCGCCACCGCCGCTGGTCGTCCCGGCTCCTCGAGGCCGTCGGGCTCCGCGCCGACCAGGTCCCCGCCGTCCACGAATCGCCGTTCGCGAGCGGCGGTTTGCGCGCCGAGGTCGCCTCGAGCTGGGGGCTGCCGGCCGGCCTGCCGGTGGTCGGCGGCGGCGGGGACGCGGTCACCCAGATCACGTCCATGGGCATCGTCTCCGAGGGGCCGGTCGGCGTGATCTTCGGGACGGCGGGCGTGGTCGGAGGCGCAGCCGGCAGCTGCCCCGACAACAAGGACGGGCTGCTCCAGGTCTTCTGCGGGAACTCGCCGGGCCTGTGGAACGCCATGGGTGTCACGCTCAACGGCGCCGGCTCGTTCCAGTGGCTCTTCGAGGTCCTCTCCGAGACCCCGGGCGCCAAGCTCGATTTCGACGCGCTGGTCCGCCTGGCGGAGTCGGCGCCACCGGGGAGCGACGGCCTCCTCTTCCAGCCGTACCTGATGGGAGAGCGTTGCCCGTGGGTGGCGCCGGATGCGAGGGCCGCCCTGGTGGGCCTGGCACGAGGCCACCGGCTCGGCCACCTGGTGCGCGCGGTGATGGAGGGGATCGTCCTCAACATCCGGGCCGTCCTGGAGCTGATCGTGCGCTGCGGGGTCAGCTGCAACGAGATCCGCGCCTCCGGCGGCGCCACCGCCTCGCCGTTCTGGATGTCGCTGCTCGCCGACGGGCTCGGGCGCGACGTGGTGACGGTGACGGGTGCCTCCGAGGGAGGTGCCTACGGCGCCGCGCTCATCGCCGGTGTCGGGGTCGGCGCCTGGAGCGACCTGGATCGAGCCATGTCGGTGATCACGGAGACGACGCGGGTGAAGGTGGACGCCGGTCGGGCGCAGCTGTACCAGCGGCAGCTCGCGCCGCACGGCGCCCTGTTCTCGGCGCTCGAGGCCGTCGGGTCGGCCGACCACGACGAGGACGGAGCCACGGGATGAGCGCGGAACGCTCGCGAAGCTGGACGAGAAGCACGAACTCGCAGAGTGAGGTGAACATGTACGGTGACCAGAACCTCGGGCGGTTGCGCCCGCTCGAAAGCAGCATCCGTGCGTCGGTGCGTTCACTGGTGGAGGGCCGGGATCAGCCGGTACCCATCGTCCCGGAGGACGATCGATACCTGGCTCACGTGCTCGACCTGCCACTCACTCTCGATCTCTACGGGAAGCTGAAGGGGCTGGCGCGTGCGCTGGGGGTGACCCGGACCTTCCGGTCGGTGATCGACACGTTCCAGGTGCCGTCCGGGGAGACGCCCGCCGGGTTCCGGATCGAGTTCGTCCTCGACCCGGACGCAGTCGTCCGTGCCGATCTGGTCCGGGACATCTCCTGCGACAAGAACGGGCAGAAGCGGCCGACCCAGGTCCTGTTCAGCGCCGACAGCGCCAACCCGTACGAGATCGCCCCCATCGCCGGCCTGCTGGCCAATCTCACCTGCAACCCCGGCATCGTCTACGACCTCTTCATCAACAACCCCAAGGCCAACGTCGGCAAGAAGTTCAAGACGCGCGACGAGGTGATGAAGGAGATCGGCCGGATCGTCGGCCCGGGCGTCGACATCAGCGTCGAGCTGAACAACCCGTTCGAGGCCTCGGAGCAGAAGATCCTGGAGGAGGCGGAGAAGTTCCGGGAGATGCTCACGCCCTACCGCGTGGTCATCAAGGTCCCCCACACCGGTCCGGTGAACGCGGCCAACGTGGGAGAGCTCCTGTCCGGCGACAAGACCTTCCAGCGGCGCTACGACGCGGGGGCGACCGCGGACATGCTGCGCGGGCACAACCTGGCGCTGCTCCTGCGCGACCACGGGTTCCGCGTGAACTTCACGCTCATGTTCGAGCCCTACCAGAGCGCGCTGGCGCTGCAGGCCAAGCCGTACTTCATCAACAGCTTCCTCCGCATGCGGCTGCTGCAGAGCGCGGCCATGGCGCAGCTGGTCGAGCGCTACCGGGCGACGCGAGACGAGCAGTACCTGGCCAAGCTGCGTGCCTTCATGGTCGAGAAGGACTACCTCCCGCCGGGGGAGAAGGACCTCGAGGCCGGCGCACTGCTCGGCATGGCCGACCGCATCCTCCGCTATCGCCACTACAGCGAGGGCTGCGATGGGCTCGACGGCGTCCGGCACAACCTGCGGGTCCTCCGTACCTGCAACCTGCCCGACACGCGCCTCATCGTCTGCAGCATGGAGGGCGAGACCATGTATCCCGACCTGGACGTCCTCCTCGCGCAGGAGGAGTTCGCGGACATGGCGGACCGGGTGGTCATCACGGCCGAGCCGGGTTACCTCGCCAAGTTCACCACCAGCAACCAGGTGGTCGCGTACCAGCGCCGGTTCATGAACGCCGCGCAGGGGCAGTCGTAGCGCGCCCGGGGGGAGGACGAGCCATGATCCTCGAGAAGTTCGCGCTCGAAGGCAGGATCGCGCTCGTCACCGGGGCCGCCCAGGGCATCGGCGCCGCCTGCGCCCAGGCGCTCGCGGAGGCCGGGGCCCGGGTGGTGTGCACCGACCTCGAGGGCGCGAGAGCCGAGGCCGTCGCGGCCCGCCTCCGCGAGCGAGGCCTGGCCTCCGAGGCGGCCGCGCTGGACGTCACCGCCTCACGCGACGTCGACGCGGCCGTCGCCCGGATCGAGGAGAGACACGGGCGCATCGACGTCCTGGTGAACAACGCCGGGATCGCCATCAGCGAGGTCCCTGCGGAGTCGATGACGAACGAGCAGTGGCACAAGGTCATGGACGTCAACCTGCACGGCGTCTTCTACTGCTCCCGCGCGGTGGCGCGCGGCATGCTCGAGCGCAAGAGCGGCTCGATCGTCAACGTCGGCTCGATCTCGGCGTACATCGTCAACAAGCCGCAGCAGCAGTGCAACTACAACGCGGCCAAGGCGGGCGTGCACCATCTCACCCGGTCGATGGCGGCCGAGTGGGCCACGCGCGGCGTCCGCGTGAACGCGGTCGCACCCGGCTACACCGATACCCCGCTCCTCTCGTTCGCAAGGGGAAGCCCCTCCTTCAAGGTCTGGATGGAGATGACGCCGATGGGGCGGCTGGGCCAGCCGGAGGAGGTGGCCGCGGTGGTCCTGTTCCTGGCCTCCGACGCCGCCAGCAACGTGACCGGGAGCATCGTCACCGCGGACGGCGGCTACACCTTGTGGTGAGCACGCTGTCCTCCGGGGGTGCCGTGCGAATCCACCCGCCTCCGGTCGCCGCCAGGTGAGGTGGACGGGCGAATGAGAGCGAGCGGCGCACGGGACTGTTTCATCGGGCTCGACCTCGGTACGTCGGCATGCAAGGCCGTGGCGATCGACCCCACGGGCTCGATCGTCGCCCGCGCCGGCGGCCAGTACACGCTCTCCACGCCGCGCTTCGGGTGGGCGGAGCAGGATCCGGCCGAGTGGTGGAGGGCCGTGGACGGCGCGATGAGCGCGCTGAGCGCCGACCTTCCCGCGCCCGACGCCGTGAGGGCGATCGGCCTGAGTGGCCAGATGCATGGACTGGTGGCGCTCGACCACGCCGATCGCGTGATCCGCCCCGCCATGCTCTGGTGCGATCAGCGCGGCGTACGGCAGTGCGAGCTGCTCACGGAACGGGTGGGCGGGCTCAAGGCCATGCTCACCCTGATCACGAACCGGCTGTGGCCCTGTGACACGGCGGGCAAGCTCCTCTGGCTCCGCGACGAGGAGCCCGCCGCGTACGGTCGCCTGCGCCGCTTCCTGCTGCCCAAGGACTACCTCCGGCTCCGGATGACCGGCGAGCACGCCACCGACGTGTCGGACGCATCCGGGACGGGGATGTTCGACGTGGCACACCGGTGCTGGTCCTCGCGGCTCCTGGATGCGGTGGGTCTCACGCCGGCGCAGGTTCCGACCGCGAGCGAGTCCCAGGCGACCACCGGGCGCCTGCGTCTCGAGGTGGCAGAGCGGTGGGGCCTTCCGCCGGGCGTGCCGGTTGTGGGGGGCGGCGGCGACTCGGTGGTCCAGACCACGGCCATGGGCATCGTCTCGGAGGGATCGCTCGGCGTGACACTGGGGACGGCGGGCGTCGTCGCCGGAGCGGCGAGCGCGTGCCCGGACAACCAGGATGGGCTCCTGCAGGTCTCCTGCGGGAACGCGCCGGATCGCTGGCACACGATGGGCGTCAGCCTGAATGGCGGCGGCTCCCTCCAGTGGCTGCTGGAGATCCTTCGCGAGGTTCCGGGCGCCGTGCTCGAATTCGACGCGCTGGCGCGGCTCGCGGAGGCGGCGCCGGCCGGAAGCGAAGGGATCGTGTTCCTCCCGCACCTCATGGGCGAGCGCTGCCCGTACGTCGCGCCTGGCGCGTGCGGCGCGGTGGCCGGGCTGGCCCGGACCCACCGGCTGGGCCAGCTCGTGCGCGGCGCGATGGAGGGTGTCGTCCTCAACCTGCGGGGCATTCTCGAGATCTTCCTCCGGAGTGGACGCCGGTGCGACGAGCTCCGCGCCTCGGGTGGCGCAACCACCTCGCCGCTCTGGCTCTCGCTGCTCGCCGACATCCTGGGACGCGAGGTGGTGACCGTGACCGGCGCCTCCGAGGGCGGGGCGTACGGCGCCGCGCTCGTGGCCGGGGTCGGAGCGGGCGCGTGGCGCCATCTGGACGAGGCGGTCGCGACGATCCGGGAAACCGGCAGGGTCCGTCCCGATCCGGCGCACGGGCAGCGGTTCGAGCGCGCGCTGCGCGTCCACCGCTGGACCTTCCGGGCGCTCCAGACCTCGCAAGCGTGGCCCAGCGCACCGGCTCGGGCGCGCGGATCCGGTTGAACGTGCCGCGGGCGAGGACCGGGCCGCGTGGAGCACCCGTTCACCAGCGCACGTTGACCCCCGCCCCCCGCTGCGCTACCTCTCCCGCGTGCCGGTCCCCCCGACACCTTCTCTCACGGCCGACGCGATCATCGTCCTCCCGGGCGACCGCGTCGTGCTCGTCCGCCGCAAGAACCCGCCCCCCGGCTGGGCGATCCCCGGCGGGTTCGTGGACATGGGCGAGACCGTCGAGGCGGCGGCGGTCCGGGAGGCGCGCGAGGAGACCGGACTCGACGTGACGCTGACCGAGCTCCTCGGGATCTACTCCGATCCGCGCCGTGACCCGCGCAGCCACACCGCGTCGGCCGTCTACCTCTGCCGCGCGTGGGGCGAGCCCAGGGCCGCGGACGACGCCGCCGAGGCCCGCGCCTTCCGGTGGGACGAGCTCCCCGCGCCCCTCGCCTTCGATCACGGCCGCATCCTCGCCGACGCCCGCCGCCTGCTGCTCACCGGCCTCCGCCCGCGCCCATGACTTCGCTCTCCGCCATCGAGCGCGCCGCGCTGCTCGGGATCGCCCGGAGCGCGATCCTCGCGCACCTCGCCGGCAAGCCCCCGCCCGACGTCCCGACGCAGGGCGCGCTGGCGGAGACGCGCGGGGCCTTCGTCACCCTGCACGTCGAGGGCGAGCTGCGCGGGTGCGTCGGCACGTTCGCGCCGACCGAGTCGCTCGCGCGGACGGTGGCGCGGATGGCGATCGCCGCCGCGTCCGAGGATCCGCGCTTCCCGCCGCTCGCGTCCGCCGACGTCCCGGAGCTCCACATCGCGGTCTCCGCGCTCGGGCCGCGGCAGGCGCTCGCCGATCCGCTCGCCGTACGGGTGGGGAAGGACGGCCTCGTCGTCCGGCGGGGCTGGCATCGCGGCGCGCTCCTGCCCAAGGTGGCGGTCGAGCACGGCTGGAGCGCCGAGGAGTTCCTGAAGCACGTCTGCCTCAAGGCCGGCCTCCCGGCCCGGGCCTGGCAGGAGCCCGGCACCGAGCTCGAGACGTTCGAGGCCGAGGAGTTCGGGGAGGAGCCCGCACCGTGACGATCGTCCTCGGCGCCATCGCCGCCATCCTGGGCATCTCGCTGCTCGTCGTCCTCCACGAGGCCGGGCACTTCCTGGTCGCGCGCGCCTTCGGCATGAAGGTCGAGCGCTTCAGCGTCGGGTTCGGGAAGGTGCTCTTCTCGACGAAGCGCGGCGAGACGGAGTTTGTCTTCTCTTCGCTGCCGCTCGGCGGGTACGTGAAGATCGTGGGCATGGCGCCGGGGGAGGACGTGGACGCGGCGGACCCGCGCCTCTACCTCAACCAGGCCCCGTGGCGCCGCTTCCTCGCCATCCTCGCCGGCCCCGCGGCAAACTACCTGACGGCGGTGGTGCTCGCCTTCGCCATGCTCCTCGGGTCCGGGCTGCTCCGGGCCGACGCCGCCTCCGCCATCGGCGAGGTGACCCCGGGCCATCCCGCCGCGGCGGCGGGGCTCCGGGACGGCGACCTCGTTCGCGAGATCGCCGGGCGTCCGGTCTCGACCTGGAACGAGCTCGTCCCCGCCATCCAGTCGCACCCGGGCCAGGAGATCCCGGTCGTGGTGGAGCGCGGCGGCGAGCGGCTCGAGCTCCGCCTCACCCCGCGAGACGAGGGCGGCACGGGCAAGGCCGGGGTCGGGCAGCACCGGATCGCCGTGACGAGCCCGGGCGTGGGCGCAGCGATCGCCGACGCCGTCCGCTGGACCACGCGCGAGAGCGCCGATCAGGTCCGCGGCTTCGGGGCCATCTTTTCGCGCGGGAAAGGCGGCGGCATCGACAAGGTCGGCGGCCCGCTCGAGATCATCCGGAGCTTCCTGCGGGCGTTCGAGAAGGGCGCGGGCGCCTTCGTGAACGCGCTCTGGGTCATCTCCATCGCGCTCGCGGTCCTGAACCTGCTCCCGATCCCGGGCCTCGACGGCAGCCGGCTCGTGTTCCTCGCGTACGAGCTCGTGGCTCGCCGCCGGGTGAACGCCCGCGTCGAGGCGGCGATCCACACGGTGGGGATCGTGGCGCTGTTCGCGCTCATCGCCTACGTCACAGTGTTCAACGACATCCGCCGCCTGTTCCTGGGCGGGTGATCTTCCTACTCCGCCACACCCGCGCGCCCGGCGGACCCTGCGCGTGTTATGTTTCCCGGCGGCGTGAAGGTTCTCATCGCAGATGACGATCGACTGGTCCGGACCATGGTCACGGACCTCCTCGGCGAGCTCGGTCACGACGTGGTCGCGGCCGAGAACGGGGCCGAGGCGGTCTCGCTCTGCCTGCGCGAGCGTCCCGAGGTGGTCGTGCTCGACCTCCTCATGCCTCGGCTCTCGGGCCTGGACGCGCTGAAGCGCATGCGCGGTTCCGGCTACGACGGGCCCGCCATCCTGCTCACCGCGATCAGCGATCCCAGCTTCCGCGAGATGGAAGGTGCGGAGGCGGTGGAGATCCGGCTCGACAAGCCGGTCACCCGCCGCGGCCTGGAGCGGGCGCTGTCCCGGGCCATGGACGGGCGTCCATGAAGCTGTCGCGCGCGCTCCTCGTGCTCGTGACGGCCGCGAGCGCGCTCCCCATCGTCCTCCTGGGCTGGATGCTCGTCCGGGCCCGCGGCGGCCTCGACGTGGCGGCCGCGGTCGCCGTCCTCGCCTGCCTGGTGCTCGCCTCCGCCGCCGCGGCGCTCGTCTCGCGCAGCGTGACGCACCCGATCGCCGAGTGCGTCCGCGGCGCCCTGGAGATCGCGCGCGGCCGGTTCGGGCGCCAGGTCCGCGTCGCGGCGCGAAACGAGATCGGCGATCTCGCCTACACGTTCAACCACATGTCGCGTGAGCTGGCGTCGTACGACGCCGAGAACCGCCGGCTCTTCCAGGCGCTCGAGCAGGGCTACCTGGACACGATCCGGAGCCTCGCCTCCGCCATCGACGCCAAGGACCCGTACACCCGCGGTCACTCCCACCGGGTGGCGTCGCTCGCGGTGGAGATCGGCCGCGAGCTGGGGCTCTCCCCCGAGCAGCTCCAGTCGCTCGAGTACGGCGGCGTGCTCCACGACATCGGCAAGATCGGGATGCCGGACGCGATCCTCGCCAAGGCGACGCCGCTCACCGACGACGAGCGCAATCTCGCGCGGGATCACCCCAGGATCGGCTCCGAGATCGTCGCCGGGGTGTCGTTCCTCTCTGCCGCGGCGCCCGCGATCCGCAGCCACCACGAGCGCTGGGACGGCACGGGATACCCCGACGGGCTGGCGGGGGACGCCATCCCGCTCGTGGCCCGCATCGTCAACGCCGCCGACACTTGGGACGCCTGCACCTCGACCCGGCCCTACCAGAAGGCGTACCCCGTCGAGGAGGCGCTCGAGATCGTCGCGAAGCTCCGCGAAACGCAGCTCGACCCCGCCGTCCACGACGCCCTCGTCGTGGTGGTTCGCAAGCGCGAGGAGCGCAAGCGGGTTCGGCGGGATGCGAAGCGCGACGGGCTGGAGGCGCCTCCGACGTCGCTCACCGACCACACCCCCCAGCCGTTCTCCAGCCCTAAGCTGGCACCCGAGTAGGGCGCGGCATGGTTCGACGGGCTCACCATGAGCGGATCCGCCCCTTGTCCTTGCGCCCGGACGGGCACCCGGCCAGACTGGGGCCCTCGTGCACCCCCGCTTGAGCCACCGCTCGCTCGCTCTCGTCGCGGCCTGCCTCGTCGCGGCGAGCGTACGTGCCGCCGATGACCCCACGCGCCGGAGCTTCGACGCCGACCCGACCCGGCCCGCGCTCTCCCTGGACGGCAACCTGGCCGTCGAGACCGCCCAGATCGCGAGGGCGGGTACGCGCGGCGGCGCGGCGCTCTTCGACTACGCAGAGGGTCTCCTCTCGCTCCAGCTCGGCCCGGAAGAGGAGCCGCTCATCCGCTCCCGGCTCACGGGCCACCTCATGGCGCAGTACGCGCTCTCGTGGGCCGAGGTCGGCGTCGACGTCCCGGTCGTGCTTCGCCAGAGCGCCGACTTCTCGCTCCTCACCGACCAGGGCGTGACCGGCCCGCTGGTCGCGCCGGCCTCCAGGACCGCGCTCGGCGACCTGCGCCTCCTCGGCAAGGCGCGGCTCGTCTCGCAGGCCTCCGCGCCCGTCTCGATCGCCGCGCTCCTCGACCTCCGGCTGCCCACCGGGAACCGGGACGCGTTCGCCGGCGACGGGCTCTCGGCGATCCCGGGGGTGGTCGTGACCCGCGCGATGGGGCGGCTCCGGCTCGACCTCCAGCTCGGGTACTGGGTGCGCGGCCAGGGGCAGTACACGCAGCTCGTCGTGCACGACGGGCTCACCGGAGGGCTCGGCGCGTCCTACTCCGCGGGCGGGTTCGGGCCCGTCCGCCGCACGCGCCTCATGGCCGAGCTGCTCGGCGGATGGCCGCGCGGCCTCGGCGGCGGCGGGGACCGCTACCGCGCGCCGCTCTCGGCGCGGGGCGGGGTCCGCCTCTTCCTTCCTCGAGGCTGGGCGATCGACGCGGGCGGCGGAGCCGGGCTGGGCGAACCGGGCTTCGGCCGCGAGGCGTGGCGGGTGTTCGGCGGCGTGCGCTGGGTGGGCGAGCGGCGCGAGGTGAGGCCCGAGCCACGGCCGCCTCCCCCGGTCGCGCAGTCGAGCGATCGCGACGGCGACGGCGTGCCCGACGACACCGACCGCTGCCCGGACACCCCCGGCAGCCCGGACATGGACGGGTGCCCGGATCGCGACGGCGACTTCATCCCCGACCCCGAGGACAAGTGTCCCGACGAGCCGGGGCCGGCCCAGAACGACGGCTGTCCGGTGAAGGGCCCGGTCGTGGAGATCGAAACCGAGCGCCTCTCGCTCAAGGACGCGATCCTCTTCGACACCGCCAAGGACACGATCAAGCCCCAGTCGAGCGCCGTCCTCGACGCGATCGCCACCCTGCTGCGCGACCACCCCGAGCTGCGCCGGGTCCGGGTGGAAGGGCACACGGACAACCGCGGCACCGCGGCCTACAACAAGGACCTGTCGCAGCGGCGCGCCCGCTCGGTCGTCCGTGCGCTGGTCCAGCGCGGGATCGACGCTGCGCGCCTCGTCCCGCAGGGATACGGCTTCGACCGCCCCGTCGCGTCCAACGCAACGGCGCTCGGCCGTGCGAAGAATCGGCGCGTGGAGTTCACGATCCTGGAAGAGCAGTGACCGCCCCACGCATCGCCATCTTCGACCTCGACGGGACGCTGGTGGACTCGGTCGACGACCTGGCCGCGTCGGTCAACCACGCCCTCGGCCACCTGGGCCTCCCGGCGCGGGCCTGCGACGAGATCCGCGGCTTCATCGGCGAGGGCGCGCGGATGCTCCTCGTGCGATCGCTGGGGCCCCGGAGCGACCTGCTCGAGCCGGCGCTGGCAGCCTGGCGCGCGCACTACGAGGCGCACCTCCTCGACCAGACGCGGCCGTACCCGGGAGTGCCCGAGGCCCTTGCCGGCGCGCGCCGGGCGCTCGCGGTCCTCACGAACAAGCCCGCGCCCATGGCGCGGCGCATCCTCGAAGGGCTCGGGCTCGCGCCTCTGTTCGCCGACGTGGTCGGGGGCGGCGACGCCCCGCCGAAGCCCGACCCCGCCGGCGCCCGCGCCATCCTCGCGCGCGCCGGGGTCCGCCCGGAAGACGCGGTCCTGATCGGCGACAGCCTCCTGGACGCTGCCACCGCACGGAACGCGGGGATGACCTTCGTCGCGGTGACGTGGGGGTTGGTACCCCGCTCGGAGCTCGTGCGCGCCGGGGCGGTGCACCTCGTCGATCGGGCGGAGGAGCTCGCCGCCTGGTTGAGGTAGGGCCTCAGGCCTCCTCGAGCCCCCGGACGGAAACTCGATCCCTGCCGTGCAGCGTGCTACCCCCGAGGCATGCTGCGCGTGCTGCTCAAGCTCGTCTTCGCGGCCGCGGCGATCACTGCCGTCTGGGCGTACGTGCCCATCGGCGGGCGGAGCATGGCCGACCGCTGGCGGCAGGCGAAGACGCCCGCGGAGTTCTTCGATCGGACCTGGACCGACATCCGCGGGGAGCCGGAGTCGCCGCCCCGCGTGGCGCAGCCCGCACGGACCCGCCGCGCCCCGGCGGAGCGTCCGACCGAATCGCACCGCGAGTCGGACCGACGCGAGCTCGGCCGGATCCTCGCGGATCGCCTCCGCGAGTAGGGACCGTCCCGCCGGGCGCCCGCCCCTCCCCCCGCCCTCCCGGCCTCGCGCCAGCATGGCCGGCGGCGAGGTCGTTGCGCACCTTTGTTCCCAGGGGCCCAGCGGCGCAGCGGGGGCCGGGGAAGGGTGAACATGGCGGCGTGGACGGCGGCCGTTCTCGCGTTGTCGCTGGGGGCGGAGGGCTCGCAGGCTGCGGCCGGCGAGGGGCTCATCACCGAGGACCGCACGTGCACGGCGAGCGCGCAGGTGGTGTCCGGCCTGCCCGATCTCACCGGGCTCGCGGCCCAGGCGCTCCCCGCGGTGGTGGCGGTGATCACCACCTCCTCGGACACCGAGAAGCGCGACGACGCCTCGCTGCGCGATCTCTACGACAAGCTCCGCGACGGACCGCGCAAGGGCGTGGGCTCCGGCTTCATCATCCACCGCGAGGGGTGGATCCTCACCAACGCTCACGTCATCGAGGACGCCGACAAGGTCGAGGTCGAGGTGGGCGCACGGAACCTGCACCTCCCCGCCCGCGTCGTCGGGATGGACGCGGAGTCGGACGTCGCCCTGCTCAAGGTGGAGGCCGACCGGCCGCTCCCCTTCCTGGCGATGGGCGACTCGGACCAGCTCAAGCCCGCGCAGTGGGTGCTGGTGATCGGCAGCCCGTTCGGCCTGGCCCACTCGGTGAGCCTCGGGATCGTGAGCCACGTGGGCCGGGACGACATCTCGCCGGTGGGGCGCCCGGGCACCTACGACTTCATCCAGACGGACGCTCCGATCAACCCGGGCAACTCGGGCGGACCGGTGCTCGACCTGGGCGGCCGGGTCGTCGGCATCGCCACCGCCGTCAACGCCACCGGCCAGGGGATCGGCTTCGCCATCCCCGTCAACATGGCCAAGGCCATCAGCGAGCAGCTCCGGAGCAAGGGCAAGGTGGTCCGGAGCTGGCTGGGGGTGACGGTGAAGGAGCTGCCAGCGGGGCTCGACGAGGCCACCGGCGTGGAGATCACCGATCTCGTGGCCGACGGGCCCGCCCAGCGCGCCGGCCTCCGGGTGGGCGACGTGATCACCACCGTCGAGGGGCACGAGATCCGGACCCCGGCGCGCCTGCGGTGGTTCGTGGCCACCGCCGGGGTGGGCCGCGAGGTCGCGGTGGAGCTCCAGCGAGAGGGCGAGTCGGACCGGACGGTGCGGGTCGTGCTCCGGGAGGCGCCGGGGCGCGAGCAGGCCAAGGTGGAGATCCGACCCGCGATCGGAGAGTGAGCGGGGCGGGCTCCTCCGCGTGCCCGGGAGCAGCGTAACGCCTTGATCTACGCGCGATTACCTGCTATCTGCGGCGGCTCTATGGCTGAGAAGACCACGACGAAGAAGACGGCTCCGCGCGCGAAGGGCGGCGGGAAGAAGTCCTGCGGCATCCAGGGCTGCACGCGCGCCTACCGCGCCAAGGGCCTCTGCTTCTTCCACTACAAGAAGTGGCGCCGCGGCGAGCTCGAGTCGAAGCCGGCTCGCTACGACATCTGTTCGAAGCCCGACTGCAAGAAGAAGGTGAAGGAGCACGGGCTCTGCGAGGAGCACTTCACCGCGTGGAAGAAGGCGCGGAAGAAGAACCAGGGCGCCGCGGCGGCGGCGTAGCCCTCACTCCTCCCCGGTCCGCAGCTTCCGTTCGATCGCCCGCAGCGCCGCGACGAGCAGCTCCACCTCCCGTTGCGTGGGGTCGGCGCGGGCGAGCAGCCGGCGCAGGTCGGCGAGGATGTGCTCCGGGTTCTGCGGGTTCAGGTACCCCGTCCGCCCGAGCACGGCACGGGCCTGCTCCCAGAGCGCCTCCACGGTCGAGAGGCGGGCCGGGCTCTCGCCCGGTCCGTTCGGCGGCTGCGCCGGGACCGCCGCGCCGGCGGCGAGCGCGATCTCGTAGCTCACCACCGCCACCGCCTGCGCGAGGTTCATCGAGTCGTACTCCGCCCGGGTCGGGATGGTGCAGACGGCCTGGCAGAGCTCCAGCTCCGCGTCGGCGAGCCCGCGGCGCTCCTCGCCGAAGACCACCGCCACCTCCCCGCCCGCGCTCCGCCTCCGCAGCTCCTCCGCGAGCTCCCGGGGCGAGAGGCGCGGCCGGCCCTCCACCGCCCGCGAGGTCGTGCCGCACGCCCACGTGGCGGCGCCCAGGGC
>JAEZXM010000356.1 GCA_023419875.1 Pseudomonadota bacterium
CGGGTGGGGCTCGTCGCGGGGATCGTCCTCGCGACCCTGGCCGCGGCTGCCGCCGGCTGGTGGGCCGCGGGGATGCCGGGACTTCCGCGGTAGCGCTCGCGCCGGGGGGCCGTGCGGGTTAAGAAGACGCGCTCCGGCGCGGTGCGCGCGTACGGTCACGAGAGGAAGCGATGAGGGTGCTGGGAATCGAGACGTCGTGCGACGAGACCGCTGCGGCCGTCGTGGAGGACGGCCGGCGGGCGTTGTCGGACGTCGTCGCCACCCAGATCGACATCCACCGGCGCTGGGGCGGCGTGGTGCCGGAGCTCGCGAGCCGGAACCACGTCGTCCAGATCATGCCCGTCGTGGACGAGGCGCTCTCGCGCGCCGGGGTCGGACCCGAGGGGATCGACGCCGTCGCGGTGACGAGCGGGCCGGGGCTCGTGGGCGCGTTGCTCGTGGGAGTGCAGGCGGCGAAGGCGCTCGCGCTCGCGTGGGGCAAGCCGCTCGTCGGCGTGAACCACCTCGAGGGCCACCTCGTCGCGGCGTTCCTCTCCGAGACCCCGCCGACCTTCCCGTACCTCGGGCTCGTCGTCTCGGGCGGCCACACCTCGCTCTACGCGGCGCGCGGCTTCGGCGACTACCGCCTGCTCGGGCAGACGCGCGACGACGCGGCCGGGGAGGCGTTCGACAAGGGAGCGAAGCTGCTCGGCCTCCCGTACCCGGGCGGCGTCGCCATCGACCGCCTCGCGAAGGAGGGCGACCGTGAGGCGATCCGGTTCCCCAAGGCGATCGTCAAGGGCTCGGACCTCGACTTCAGCTTCTCGGGTCTCAAGACGGCGCTCCTCCACCACGTGAAGAAGCACGGCGTGCCGGAGGGGAAGGGGCTCGCCGACCTGTGCGCGAGCTACCAGGAGGCGATCGTGCGGGCGCTGGTGGAGAAGGCGTTCCGCGCCGCACGGCGGCTCGGCTTCGACCGGATCGTCCTCGCGGGCGGCGTGGCCGCGAACAGCCGCCTGCGCGCCGCGGTCGCGGCCCGCGCCGCCGAGTACGAGGGCATGAGCGTGTTCCTCCCGGCGGTGAAGCTCTGCACCGACAACGCGGCCATGATCGCCGTCGCCGGCACGCACGCTCACGCCCGCGGCGCCCGCGCCGGCGCGGACCTGAACGCGGATCCTGCCTGGCGGTTGTGACCGGTGTAGAGTGCGCCGCGGCTCCCGCCCGCCGGTCGCGTCGTGAACGACATCCCATATCCCTCGCCCCGCGCGCTCCTCGACCGCCACGGCCTTCGCGCCAAGAAGAGCTGGGGCCAGAACTTCCTCGGCGATCCCGAGGTGCTGGACGACATCGCACGGACCGCGGCGCCGGCGGCGGGGGAGACGGTGGTGGAGCTGGGCGCCGGGCTCGGCCACCTCTCGGCGCGGCTCCTCGCGCGCCGGGCCCGGGTGGTCGCGGTGGAGCGCGACCGGGACATGGTCCGGGTGCTCCGTGCGGAGTTCGGAGAGCGGCTCACGCTCCTCGAGGCCGACGCCGCGCGGCTCGACTGGCCCGGGCTGGCGCAGAGGTACGGCAGCGAGGAGGGCCCGGGCGGCGCTCGCCGCCTCGCCGTCGCCGGCAACCTCCCGTACCACCTCTCGAGCCCCATCCTCTTCTCGCTCCTCGAGGCCGCCCGGTCGGTCCGGCGCGCGGTCTTCCTCCTCCAGCGCGAGGTGGCGGAGCGGCTCGCGGCCGGGCCGGGCGACGAGAACTTCGGGCTCCTCTCGGTGCTGCTCCAGCGCCACGCCGAGGTCGCGGTCGTCCGCCGCGTGCCCGCGGGCGCCTTCTGGCCGCCGCCGCGGGTGGAGAGCGCCGTGCTCGAGGCGCGCTTCCGGCCGCCCGCTGACCCGGTGCACGACGAGGCGCGGTTCCGCGCACTCGTGAAGGCCGGCTTCGGGCAGCGGCGCAAGACGCTGCGGAACGCGCTCGAGGCGGCGCGGATCGCGCCGGCCGAACGGCTCGCCGCGGCGCTCGCCGCGGCCGGGATCGACCCGCGGCGGCGAGGGGAGACGCTCTCGCTCGCCGAGTGGGCGGCGCTGGAGCGAGGGCTGGGGCCGAACTGATCTGGCCCGGTTTCACAACCTGTTCAGCCCGGCCAGGGCCGCGACCTTGTAGGCCTCGGCCAGGGTCGGGTAGTTGAAGACCGTGTCCCGGAAGTACTCGAGCCCGGCCCCGAGGCCGAGCACCGCCTGGCCGATGTGGATGATCTCGGCCGCGCGCTCGCCGATGCAGTGGACGCCGAGGAGCTTCAGCGAACGGGGATCGAAGATCAGCTTGAGGATCCCGTCCTCGTCCCCGAGCATCTGACCCTTCGCGAGCTCGGCGTATGGCGCCGTGCCCACCTCGTAGGGAACGCGGGCGGCCGTGAGCTGCTCCTCGGTGGCCCCCACCATCGAGATCTCGGGGATGGTGTAGATACCGAAGGGGACGAGCTCGGGTGCGCTCCGGACCGGGGCCCCGAACATGTGCGAGCAGGCGATGCGGCCCTGCTCCATCGAGGTGCTGGCCAGTGCGGGAAAGCCGATGACGTCCCCGGCGGCGTAGACGTGCGGCACCTCCGTGCGGAAGGAGGCGTCCACCCGGAGCCTGCCGCGATCGTCGGTCCCGAGGCCGGCCGCCTCCGGGCGCAGCAGGTCGGTGTTGGGCTGCCGGCCGACCGCGTGGAGAAGGACCTCGCCGCGGATGGTCTTGCCGCTCTCCAGCCGCGCGGTGACCCTCCCCGCCGCCGCTTCGATCTCCACCGAGGTCACCTTCTCGCCCAGCCGGAAGACCACCCCTCGTGAACGCATGTGGTACGAGAGCGCCTCCAGGATCTGGCGGTCGACGAAGTCGAGGAAGAGGGGGCGCTGGTCCACCAGCGTGATGCGGATGCCGAGCGTGGCCAGGAGCGACGCGTACTCGGTGCCGATGACGCCGGCGCCGACGACGATCATCTCGCGCGGAAGAGCGGCGAGCAGCGGGAGCTGGTCGGGATCGAGGACGCGGCGCCCGTCCACCGGGATGCTCTCGGAGCGCGCCGGCCGGGTCCCGCAGGCGACGAGGACGTTCTCGGCGCGGAGCAGCTCCGTCCCGCCGGCGCCCTCGACCTCGATCGTCCCCGCATCGGCGAAGCGGGCCGTCCCTTCGATGACGGTCACCCGGTTGCGCCGGAGCTGGGCGCGGATGACCTGGATCTCGCGCTCGACCACGAGCCGGACCCGCGCCGAGAGATCGGCGAGCGAGATGTCCTCCTTGAGCATGTAGTCACGGCCGTAGAAGGCGCGCTGGCGGAAGCCGGTCAGGTAGAGCACCGCTTCACGGAGGGTCTTGCTCGGGATCGAGCCGGTGTGGACGTTGCCGCCGCCGACCCCCCGCCGCTCCACGACGGCCACCCGCTTCCCGAGCTTGGCGGCGCAGATGGCGCCCTTCTGCCCCGCCGGACCGCTCCCGATCACCACCAGCTCGAAGCTGCGCGTCTCCATCCCACACAAGGTCTACGCACGCTCGCTCGCGGCCGCTCGCCGTCTCGGTGACGGGCGCCGGGCGAGCCCATGACTTCTCCGGGCCGGGTCCGCCATGCTGGCGGCCGGCCGGCCAGGAAGCGATCGGCCGGGGATGCGAAGCGGGCCGACCGAGCGGGGTCCGCCCGCGGGGCTCACACGCGGTACGCGTCCTTCACGAGGCGGTACGCGAGATCCACCGCCACCTCTCGCGCCTCGTCCTCGTCGAGCTGGTGCTCCGCCACGAGCCCCGCGAGGAACGCGCAGTCCATCCGGCGGGCGACGTCGTGGCGCGCGGGGATCGAGCAGAACGCGCGCGTGTCGTCGTTGAACCCGACCGTGTTGGCGAACCCCGCGGTTCCGGTCGTCCGCGCGCGGAAGGCCCGCATGCCCTCGGGGCTATCGTGGAACCACCAGGGCGGGCCGAGCCGCAGCGCCGGGTAATGGCCGGCGAGCGGCGCCAGCTCCCGCGAGTACGTCGACTCGTCGAGGGTGAACACGATGATCGTGAGGCGCCGCTCGTTCCCGAACCGGTCGAGGAGCGGCTTCAACGCGCGCACGTACTCGGTGCGGACGGGGATGTCGGCGCCCTTGTCGCGCCCATACTGAGCGTGGAGCCAGGGGTTGTGGTTCCGGAGGGAGCCGGGGTGGAGCTGCATGACCAGGCCGTCCTCGAGGCTCATCGCCGCCGTCTCGGTGAGCATCTGGGCGCGGAAGAGCTCCGCGTCCTCGGCCGTCGCGCCGCCGGAGCGGACGCGCTCGAAGAGGCGCACCGCGTCGGCGCGGGGGAGGTCGGCGGTGGCGGCGCTCGGGTGCCCGTGGTCCGTGGCGGTGGCGCCCATCGAGGCGAAGAAGCGGCGCCGGTCCCGGAGCGCGGCGAGGTAGCCGTCCCAGGTGGCCGTGTCCGCGCCCGTCCGCCGGGAGAGCTCGACCAGGTTGGCGGCGAAGCCGGGGAACTCCGGATCGACCACGGGATCGGGGCGGAAGGTGGTGACCACGCGCCCCTTCCACCCGGAGTCGCGGATGGCGCGGTGGTGGGCGAGGTCGTCGAGCGGGGACTCGGTCGTGGCGAGGAGCTCGATCCCGAACCGCTCGAACAGCGCGCGCGGCCGGTAGGCGGGCTGAACGAGGCAGGCGGCGATCCGGTCGTAGACGCGATCGGCCGAGTCGGCCTCGAGCTGCTCGCGGACCCCGAACACCTCGTGCAGCACGTGGTCCATCCACAGCCG
>JAEZXM010000072.1 GCA_023419875.1 Pseudomonadota bacterium
CCTGTACGGCGGGCAGCGAGCCGGCGGCGTCGAGGACGACGCGGGTCCTCCCGCTGGTTTGGCCGAAGCGGACCTGGGAGAAGGCCGCGCGAAGGGGCATGGCGCCGCGGGGAGCCTTCGAGACGCCGGGGAGATCGAGCACCAGGCGCGCCGGATCGCGGAGCTCGAGGATCTCGACGCGGGCGACGTCACCATCGGTGGAGATGTGAATCCGCCCGTTCTTCTCGCGCAGCCCCGTGATCGCGCGGGCGGCCCGTGCGACGCGCGCCTCGTCCACGCGCCGGCTCACCACGTTGTCGTCCGCGCCCGGCGCAGCCGGGGCGGGGGCCGGGGCGGCCGCAGCCTGAGCCTCCTGCGCGGGCGGGACCGGATCCTTCGCCGGCTCCGCCGCAGGGGCGGCGGCCGGGGTCGCGGCGGTCTCCGCGCTGGGCGCCGGGGCGGGCGCGATGGCGTCGCCGGAGAGGATCCGGACCACGACCGCGTCGCCGCGGGGCACCACCTCGTACTTGCGCGGGCCGTCGAGGGCGACGATCACCCGGCCCACGGCCGTCCGCTGATCCTGGTACTGCGCCGTGGAGACGGAGAGCACGCCCGCCTTGCCCACGGCGCCGGGCGCGGTCGCCGACGAGACGTCCGCGCCGGCGAGGTCGAGCACCAGCCGCTGCGGCTCCTGCAGCTTGAAGACCGAGTACGACGGCGGCCGGGATCCCTGGACCGACAGCTCCAGGGCGCCGTCGCGCTCCTGGACCTCGATCGACCGGATCACGTTCACGTCCGCGGCGCGCGCTGCGCCCGCGCCGAGCAAGGTGCCCCAGAGGAGCAAGGCCGCGAGGAGCTTGGGGTTCGGGGTCATGGTGCTACTCCTCCGAGAACTGAGCTTGCTGCTTGGGGAGCTGGAGCGAGGTCTGGACCGGCTCGCGGGTGCCGTCGGCCCGCACCCGATACTCCGTCACGACGACCTCTCCGGTCCGGACTGCGGCCACCACGCCGCCGTTCTTGCCGATGCACGACCCCCGCCGGATCACGAGGCCCTTGCCGGACGGGACCTCGACCATGGCGACGGGGTCCTCGAGGCCGGTGATGACGGCCGTGAGCCGCAACTGGTCGAGCTCGAACTTCCCGAGCGGACCGTGGCACCGCGAGGCGAAGGTGTTGGTCTCGCGGGCGAGCTCGGCCAGGTAGCTGCGGAAGGGATCCCGCTTCCCGGCCCCCGAGTAGATGAAGTCCTGCTCGGGCGACGACGCGGGGACGTTGGCTTCTTCCTGTGCCGCGCTCTCTGTCGGCCTGATGACGCTGGGCCGGGTCGTGGCCCGCGGGGGCGGCTTCTTGCTCGAGCAGCCCGCCACGAGCGCAACCACCGCGAGCGCGAGGATCCGCTGGCTCATCTGGTCACCTTCCTGCCGCGGCCGGCGGGCCTGCCTGGGCCTTCGGCTCGTCGAACATGAACGTGGTGGCGGTGAACTTCGCCTTGAGGACCACCCGGCCGTTCTCGTCCTTGGGGGTATCGAGCAGGATGTCGGTGACGTTCACGATGCGCTGCAGGTGCCCGAGGGCATCCACGAACGTGGCGATCTCGTGGAAGTTGCCGTCCACCTCGAGGTAGATCGGGATGCGGGCGTAGAACTCGCCCGGAGCGGCGGGGACCACGGCCTTGGGCTCCACCTTGGCGATCCGGAGGCCGGCTCTGGCCGCCTTCTCGTCCAGGGCCTGGAGCAGGTCGTCGATCCGGTTCGTGTCCGGCAGCTCGGCCCGCGCCTCCTGGAACCTCTGCTGGAGGAGCTCGCGCTGGCGCCGGAACCGGTTCAGATCGTTCGCGATGTCCTGCTTCACCCCGAGGTTGATCCTGGCGTCCTTGAGCTCCTTCTCCTTCTTCTTCTTGAGCTCCTCGATGGCGGCGATGGACTTGCCCGGTGGGACGCCGATGAGGAAGTAGTTGAGGACGGTGACGACCGCCAGGGCGGCGAGGACGACCCCGACCTTCGCGCCCACGGGGGCCTTGGCGACGCGCTCGACGAGGTTTGCAGCCATGGCTAGCCCTTCCCCCCCGGCGCGGGCCCGCCTGCGCCGGCGTCGGGCGCCACCTGGCCCGGGACGTATCTCCCGATGCTCGTGATCTCGAACTCGACGACGCGGAACGTGCCGACGTTGCCCTCGACGATCTTCTTGAGCTCCACGCCCTCGAAGAACTTCGACTCCTTGAGCTTGCGGATGAAGTCGGAGACGTCCTCGATGCTCGCGGCGGTGCCGTTGAACACGACCCGGCCGGCCTTCTCCTCCATCTTCTTGAGCCAGACCCGGCGCGGCATGTTCTCTGCCAGCTCGGACAGCATCCGCACCGGGCCCGTCCGGCCCTTCCGGAGGGCTTCGAGGGTCTCCAGCTTCTTCTTGAGCATCGCCTCTTCGGCTTTGATCTTGTCGACGTCCTGGATGACCTTGTCGAGCGCTGCGATGTCGTCCTTCGTCTTCTTGAGATCCCGCTCGACGGCGGCGAGCGCACCGGCCCGGGCCTCGTGATAGAAGCCGTTTCCGATCACCCCCGCCAGCAGGACCAGGCCGAAGAGCACGAGCTGCTGCTTCCCCGCCTCCTTCTTCTTCGAGACCCGGACCGGGAGTAGGTTGATCCTGACCATGGCTACTTGTCCCCCGGGCGCCGGAGCGCGAGCCCGACGGCCACCGCGGCCGAGGGGGCGGCGGCCAGGATCACGGCCGCGTCGAACCGCCGGTTGTCGATCTCGATGTTCTTGAACGGGTTCAGCACCTCGACCGGCACCCCGGCGCGCGCCTCGATCACCTTGAACAGCGCGGGGATGCGGGCGGTGCCGCCGGACAGGTAGACCCGCCCGATGGCGCCCTCCGGAGAGGTGCTCGCGTAGAAGTCGAGCGAGCGCTGGATCTCGCCGCCCATCTGGTCGGCCACCCCCTGGATGACCCGCTCCACCTCCTGGGGAACGACCGCGTCCGACTCGCCCTGCCCGCCGATCTTCAGGGCCTCGGCCTCGTCGTAGGAGATGTTGAGCTGCTTCTGGATCTCCTCGGTGAAGGCGTTGCCGCCCATGGTGATGTCGCGGGTGAAGGTGGTGGTCCCGCGGGAGATGATGTTGATGTTGGAGACCGCCGCCCCGACGTTGATGAGCACCACCGTCTCGCCGGCGAACCCCTCGTAGTTGTTCTCGAACGCGTTCTGGACGGCGAAGGCGTCCACGTCCACCACGGTGGCGGTGAGGCCCGCCTCGGCGCAGACGGACGTGTAGTCGTTGATCATGTCCTTCTTCGCCGCGACGAGGAGGACGTCCATCTGGCCGGCGGCGTCGCCGGCGGGCGTGAGGATCTGGGTGTCGATGTTGACGTCCTTGACGTCGAAGGGGATGTACTGCTCCGCCTCCCACTGGATCGACTCGTCCAGCTCCTCCTGCGTCATGCGCGGGAGTGAGATCTTCTTGATGATCACCGAGTGGCCGCGGACGCCGATCGCGACCTCCCGGGACTTGAGGTGCTGGGCGGCCACGACCTCCTGGATCGCCTCCACGATGGCCGAGGAGTTCATGAGCGCCCCGTCCACGATCGCCTCGGGCGGGAGCGGGGCCGTCCCGAACGCCTGCAGCGCGAACCCGCCGCGCTTGTCCTTCACGTGGACGAGCTTCACGCTGGAGGAGCCGATGTCGAGACCGACGGCGAGCTTGCTCGAGGCCATGGCCTCACCTCACCCGGGCG
Organism: Pseudomonadota bacterium; assembly: GCA_023419875.1. Lineage (GTDB taxonomy): Bacteria > Myxococcota > Myxococcia > Myxococcales > Anaeromyxobacteraceae > Anaeromyxobacter. The sequence continues at coordinate 3,712 of JAEZXM010000072.1, forward strand.
CGCGCGGCGCGGACGTTGGGACGGAAGCTCCGGAGGAGGCGGGCTCTGCCCGCCGACGGGGCGAGGCCGAAGGCCGAGCAATTCACGAGAGGCGCCCTCCGTTGGCGCGACCGAAGACCTTGTGGCGGTCCGAGGGCGTGAACCCCAGGGCGAGGATGATCTTGCGCTGGGTGTCCATGCGGCACTCCAGGCCGCTCTCGATCCGCGAGACGGTGAGGGGCGATACGCCCGCCTTCCGCGCCAGCTCGGCCTTCGTGAGCAGCTGCTCCTCGCGCAGCCGTTGCACATTGTTCCGGGCGCGGCGCGGGGCGCGGTCGGTTCTCGGGACGCTCGACGCTCTGGCGACCATACGACGCCACGCTAAGCGATCGTCCCGGAGGGGATCAAGAAAGCGCCTGCGATGATATCGGTCGATGTAGGTGAGACATGTTGGCTCGCAGATCGCGAGAGATGCGTCTCGGTGAGGAATTGATGCCTACTTATGCGCCTCGCCGGCGCGGCCGGCTCAACCGCCCAGCCCGTGGTCCTTGATCTTGTAGAGCAGCGCCCGGTAGGAGATGCCGAGCAGCTCCGCGGCGCGCGTGCGATTGCCGCCCGTCCGCTCCAGCGCCGCGCGGATCACCTGCGCCTCCGCCTCCTGCACCGCCCGCCGCAACGAGAGGTCCGCGCCTGCCGTCCCCGGTTCCGCAGCGGGCGCGCCGGCCCGGATCGTCTCGGGCAGGTCCGCCTCGCGGATCACCGGACCGTCCGCCAGGACCACCGCCCGCTCGATGGCGTGCTCGAGCTCGCGGACGTTCCCCGGCCAGCGGTGGGCGGCGAGGATCTGCGCCGCCTCCGGGGCAAGCGACAGGGGTGCGAGCTCCGGGCGCAGCCCGCCGTAGCGGGCCAGGAAGTGCTCGGTGAGCGCGGCCACGTCCTCGGGCCGATCACGGAGCGGCGGCAGGGGCACCGCCACCACGTTCAGCCGCCAGTAGAGGTCCTCGCGGAACTGGCCCGCGGCCACCGCACGGCCCAGATCGCGCGCGGTCGCGACGACGACGCGCACGTCCACCCGGCGCGCACGCACGTCGCCCACGGGCCGGACCTCCGACTCCTGGAGGAAGCGGAGGAGCTTCACCTGCATCGCCAGCGGCAGCTCGCCGATCTCGTCGAGGAAGAGCGTCCCGCCGTCCGCCTCGACCGCGAGACCCTTCTTGTCGCGCCGGGCGTCGGTGAACGCGCCCCGGACGTGCCCGAACAGCTCCGACTCGAGCAGCTCGGCCGGGATCGCCCCGCAGTTCACGGCCACGAACGGGAAGCTCGCCCGCGGCGAGAGATCGTGGAGCGCGCGCGCCATGAGCTCCTTGCCGGTGCCGGACTCGCCCTGCAGGAGCACGGTGCTCTTCTGCGGCGCGACCTTCTGCACGCTGCGCAGCGCCTCCTGCATCGCCGCGGAGCGGGCGACGAGGTGCTGGAGCCCGAAGGTGGCGGCGAGCTCGCTCCGGAGCCGGCGGTTCTCGCGCGCGAGGCGCTCGCGCTCCTCGGCCTTGCGGAGGACGAGCACCACCTCCTCGGGCCGGAAGGGCTTCGGCAGGTAGTCGTAGGCCCCCGCCTTCATCGCCTCGATGGCCAGATCGGGCGAGCCGTAGGCGGTCATCACCAGGACCGTCAGATCGGGATCGCGCCGCCGCGCCTCGCGGACCAGCTCCAGGCCGTCCATGCGCGGCATGCGCACGTCGGTGAGCAAGAGGTCGTAGTCGCGCGCGTCCATCTCGCGGAGCGCCTCCTGCCCGCCCTCCACGGCCCGGACGTCGTACCCGTGGTCACGCAGGATGACGGTGAGCAGGTGCCGGAGCGGCTCCTCGTCGTCCACGACCAGGATGCTCTGGAAGGCCACGACGGCACTCTAGCATGGCTCGCCGGCCGCCCCCGCGGCGCGCCCGCCTCGGACCAGCCGGATCCGGAACACCGCCCCGCCTCCGGCACCGTTCGCCGCCGAGAGCGCGCCCCCGAACTCCTCCACGATCCGGTGGCTCGTGGCCAGCCCGAGACCGGTCCCCTCGCCGGGCTCCTTGGTGGTGAAGAACGGCTCGAAGAGGCGGGGAAGGTGCTCCCTCGCGATCCCCGGCCCATTGTCGGCGACCGAGATCTCGACCACCTCGGGGTCCGCCCGGGCCGTGATCTCCACGCGGCCCTCGCCGCTCATCACGTCGCCCGCGTTGAGGAGGAGGTTGAGCAGGACCTGCGTGAGCCGGTGCTCCTCACCCTGGACCGGCGGAAGGTCCGATGGGAGGTCGAGCGCCACCTCCATCCGCCGGAACCGGGGCTGCACGCGGGCGAGCCGCACCGCGGCCTCGACCACCGCGGCCAGGGACACGGGGCCCACGCGCGCCGGCGCCGGGCGCGCGAAATCGAGCAGCTCGCGGAGCGTCCGGTCGATGCGCGCGGACGCGTCCGCGATGCGGATGAGGGCATCGCGAACGTCGGGGCTCGAGTCCGCCGGGAGCCGGGCGCGGGCGATCTCGACGTAACCGGTCACGGCGCCGAGCGGGTTGCCGATCTCGTGCGCCAGCCCGGCGGCGAGCCGGCCCATGGTCGCGAGGCGCGCCGAGCGATCGACCTGGTCGCGAGCGTCCCCGAGCGCCTGGTGGGCCCGGGTGAGCTCCTCGACCTTGGCCGCGAGGCGCTGCCGCTCGTCCTCCAGATCGCGAACCACGCGGGCGAAGACGACCGCGGCCCGGGAGAGTCCGGCGCCCTCCCCCTCGCCGAACATCGGGAGCCCTCCCGCCTCGCCGAGCCGCCGCGCCGCCGCGAGCATCTCGTCGACGGGTCGCGCCACGGCCCGCCAGAGGAGGATCGTGCCGATGACCGCCGCTCCGGCGGCGGCCCCGAGGGTCACCGGCACGAGGACGGCCGGGGCGATGCCGCCACGCCTGGCGAACGGGAGCGCGGTGGTCAGGACGAGGACGGCCGTCGCAGAGGCCACCGCCAGCGCGTCCAGCGCGAGGAACACCCGGACCGTGCGCGTCATCCGCGAAAGATCTCCAGCGCCGGGACCGCGCGCGCGAGCAGGGGCCCCAGGTACAGCCACTCCAGGGCGCCGAGCGCCAGGAAGGGACCGAACGGCACCGCGTTGCGCGGGGGCACCCAGTCGTCGTCTCGGCTCGACGGCGCCTGTGAGGCGGGGCGAACGCCCGTCTGCGCCCTTCCGAGCGCCAGCAGCGCGATCCCGACGAGCGCGCCCTGGATCGAGGCGAGGAGGATGACGGGGAGCAGCGAGGCGACGCCGAGCCAGGCACCAAGCCCGCCCAGGAGCCAGACGTCGCCGAACCCCATCGCCTCGCGGCCCGCCAGCCACTTGCCGATCACCGCCACGGCCGCGAACAGCCCGAAGCCGACGCCCGCGCCCCACGCCGCCGAGGCGAACGTGGGCGCCGGCGCGATTCCCGCCGCGGCGGCGAGGAGACCGAGGCCGAGGAGCGGCCAGGTGAGCGCGTGCGGGAGCAGCCAGGTGTCGAGGTCGATGGCGGACAGCGCCAGGAGCAAAGCGACGAACGTGAACTCCGCCAGCGCCTCGAGGGTCGGACCTCGATGCCACAGCGCCCCGAGCGCGGCGGTCGCGCCGAGCAGCTCCACCACGGGGTAGCGGATCGAGATCGGCGCGCCGCAGTCTCGGCAGCGGGCGCGGAGGACGATCCAGGAGACGACCGGGAGGTTGTCGTACCAGCGGATGGGCTTGCCGCAGCGCGGGCAGCGCGAGCGAGGCCGCACCACCGACTGCCCCGCCGGAACCCGGGCGATGACCACGTTGAGGAAGCTCCCCACACAGAGCCCGACGAGGGCGACCCAGAGCGCGACGAGCGTCGAGACGAGAGGGCCATCCGGCATCCGCGGATGATCGTGCGGGGCCGCAGCGCTGTCAAAAGCGGAGCGCCGCTACGCCACGCTGCGATCCTGGGGGGTCGGGGAGCCGCTCTCCTCGAGCCGCCGCAGGAAGTAGTCCTCGAGGGTCTCGCGATTCCGGGTGAGCGCCACGATCCGCCCCCCGCGCGCGACCACCGCGGCCACCGCCGCGTCGGCGCGCTCCGGCTCCTCGAACACCGCCGTGATCCGCGGCCCTTCGCTGGAGATGACGCGGCCTCCGCGCAACGCCTCCTCGGCTCCCGCCGCGAGGTCCACCGTCAGCTCGACCGACTGGACCCGCGCCGACAGCATCTCGCCGAGCCGCCCCACGTCGCGGAGCCGGCCGCGGATGATGACGCCCACGCGGTCGCACAGCGCCTCGACGTCCGGGAGGATGTGCGTCGAGAAGAAGACCGTCTTGCCGCGGCGCTTCAGCTCGAGGATGAGGTCCCGCACCTCGCGCCGGCCGATCGGATCGAGGCCGCTCATGGGCTCGTCGAGCACGACGAGGGCCGGGTCCGAGATCAACGCCTGGGCGATCCCCAGCCGCTGCTGCATGCCCTTCGAGTACTTCCGGATCTGGCGTCCCGCGGCGTCGGACAGCCCGACCATGCCGAGCAGCTCGTCGCACCGCCCGGCCTGCTCGCGCCGTGGGACGCCGGCGAGCGTCGCGAAGAACCGCATCGCCTCGATGCCGGAGAGGAAGTCGTGGTAGGCGGGGTTCTCCGGGAGGTAGCCGATGCGCGCCTTGGCGGCTTCGCTGGGGATGGGTGTGTCGAAGATGAAGGCGCGGCCGCGCGTCGGGAAGATGAGCCCCATCAGCATCTTGATGGTGGTGGTCTTGCCCGCGCCGTTCGGGCCCACGAAGCCGAAGATCTCGCCCGCCGATACCGCGAGATCGAGCCCGTCGACCGCCTGCACCTTCCCGCGGAGGCCCACGTCGAACACCTTGGTGAGCCCCTCGGTCCTCAGGATCATGCGGCGCATGTTCCACTGGCGGCGGAGCTCTGTCAAAGCGCGGCCGGCCCGGTACGGTGACCATTCTCGTCAGCGCCGGCCACCCAGGGCTGCCCGGTTCCGTCACCGCCCGCGGCCGACCCGGCGAGCCCCTGCCCCTCGTTGCGGCCGGTTAGGCGAGACGCCTGCCTGGCATCATCCCTGCTTTGCGTGGGGCCGTGGCTGTTGAACTCGCCGGCGGGATGTCCCACCGGCACATACCGCGGCGGCGATCTCCGCACGCATCAGGAGGCAACACATGAGAAGGACGGCCAAGGGCTTCACGCTGATCGAGCTCATGATCGTCGTGGCGATCATCGGCATCCTCGCCGCCATCGCGATCCCGAACTTCCTCCGCTACCAGCTCCGCTCCAAGTTCTCCGAGCTGAAGACCAACGTGGAGGCCATCTACAAGAGCGAGGAGGCGCTGCACTCCTCCGAGCGCATCATCTGCGCGAACGCCGCGACCGGCCAGTACGTCGCGTTCATCCAGGCGCCCGCGGGAGCCCCCGGCGCGAGCCGTGTGGTCTGGGGAAATGCCGATCGCCTCGTGGCCACAAACATCGACTGGATGGTGCAGGGGAACACCTACGGCGTCTACAGGGCCCTCACGGCCGACCAGCCGGTCGTCGTGGCTCCCATGGTCAACACCTGCCCCCCGCCGCTCGGCAACCTCGGCCAGGCCCTCACCATCGGCGCCACCTCGGACATCGACGGCGACGCTGTCGGCTCGCTCATCGCTTCGTTCACGCCGTCCTACACGGCGTCCACCGGTGCGGAGCGTGTCGCTGCCCCCGCCATCCTCGTGGGCGATTTCACCGCCGCCCCTGCCGCGATCAACTCCGCGAATTGCGCAGGTAACCTGAAGCCGGCCTCGACCGGTGCGGGCGAGGTGATCAACTGCTCCGCGGACAACGTCTTCTAGTCGCCGCGAGGGCGAGGTAGCATGAGGGCCGCTCCCGCGGGGGCGGCCCTCCTTCGTTTCGACCTCATGACCCTGCGTCCTACTGCACTCTCCGCTGTACTGCTGGTCGCCCTGGCCGGCGCCGCCCTCCTGAACTTGCGACTGGCGAGCCAGCTCCGGCAGAGGCCGTACGACGTGGTGAACCTGCCAGACGGCGCCTTCACCCGTTACGCCTCGGTGGGGCAGCGCGGCTTCGTCTCCGACATGTACTGGCTGTCCGCCGTCCAGTACGTCGGGGAGCCAAGGGCCGACGTCCGGGGCTGGGACAAGCTGTATCCGCTCATCGATCTGGTCACGGACCTCGACCCGCGGCACGGGTACGCGTACCAGACGGCGGGGATCGTGCTCTCCGCGGCGGGCAGGCTGGAGGAGAGCGACGCCATCCTCGAGAAGGGGATGACGTCCGGGCCCAACTGGTGGAGCTACCCCTTCTACATCTCCTTCAACCATTGGTTCTACCGGGGCGACCTCGCCGAGGGTGCCCGGTATGCGGAGATCGCCGCCCGGACCCCGGGCGCCTCCGCCAACATCAGCCACCTGGCCCTCTCGCTCAAGTCCAAGGCCGGGACCCCCGAGGACGCGATCCGGATGCTCCTCGAGCTGCGCGCGAACGTGAAGGACGAGGTCACCGCCGGCCGGCTCGACGAGCAGATCAAGCTCGCGGTGCTCGAGCGCGACGCGCAGATGCTCGAGCGCGCCGCCGCGGAGTACGCCCGCGTCACCGGGATGCCGCTGGGGCATTTGAACATGCTGGTGACCAGCGGGATCGTGCCCGCGATCCCCGAGGATCCCTTCGGCGGCGTGTACGTGTGGGACTTCGAAAAGCGAGAGGTCCGATCGAGCCAGAACCCCTTCCGCTTCAGCAAGTACCGCAAGCCGGTCCGCCAGCCCAACTTCCACTTCAAGGGGCCCACGGCTCCCGCCAAGGATCAACCACGGTGACCCAGATCATCGCCATCGCCGGCGTGACCATCCGCGAAGCCCTCCGCCAGAAGCTCGCGGTGAACCTGCTCGTGTTCGCCCTCGCCCTGGTCGCGGCTTCGATCACCATCTCGAACCTCACGTTCGGCGAGCAGTACCGGATCATCGCCAACATCGGGCTGTCCGCGATGGAGGTGTTCGGGACGCTGATCGTGACCTTCCTCGGCGCCGGGCTCGTGGCGCGCGACGTCGAGCGGAAGACGGTCTACACGATCATCACCAAGCCGGTCTCTCGCGCGCGCTACGTGCTGGGCCGTTACCTCGGCCTCCTCGTCACCGCCACGGCGAACCTCCTCATCATGGCGGCCGTCTTCCTGCTCGTCCTGGCGATCTACCTGGGCGGCGCGGGGTTCCTGCGGGATACGCCGGTGCTCGCCGTGCTGCTCGCCATGGCCGTCCAGTTCGCCATGGTGGGAGGGATCGCCACCCTCTTCTCCTCGTTCTCGACGCCGACGCTCGCCGCCATCTTCACGCTGAGCAGCGTCGTGGCTGGGCACCTCTCCTCCGACCTCGTCCGGTACTGGTCGAAGCAGGGTGCGCTCCAGGGGGCCCTGGGCAAGGTGGCCTACGTGCTCGTGCCCAACCTGGAGGCCCTCAACATCAAGGACACGATGGTCTACAAGGACCCCGTCTCGGCGAGCTTCTACCTGACCGGGATCGGCTACGGGATCCTGTATGCCGCGGCCGTGACCCTGCTCGCGGCGGTGGTGTTCTCGAGGCGTGATCTCCGCTGAGACGCCGCGTCGAGTGAAACGAATTCCGCGGCATCATCCCTTCTCGAGCACCCCGAAGACGACAGTCTCGAACCGCCGCCCCGCCTGCTTCGACTCGAAGTTCTTCAAGGTCGCGCCGTTCTTCACGGTGACCTTCGACTTCCTCGGCACCTCGGCCATCGGCACGGCGACCCACGTCATCCCCTGCTCCGTTTCCAGCCGCAGGAAGCTGTACGGCGCCCCGTCCACTCGCTCGACCACGGTGCCGGTGATGGTGGCGTTCGGGCCCGTGGGCGGCGGGGCGGTGGGGGAGGTGCAGGAGAGGAAGGTCAGCGTGAGCAGAGCGGCGGCTTGGGTGCGCATCACAACCTCGGTACGCAGGAGCGAGTTACTCAATCCCGAGGTCCGCGCGCCGGACCTCTGCGTCCGGGTTCTTTCCCTTCTTGACCATCATCAGGAGCGCAAGTCCGCCGACAGCAAGCCCGAACCAGCCTCCGAGCGGCGAACCACCAGGCGGCGTCAGGGCGTCCCCCAGCGCCTGAACGGCCAGCCAAACGGCCATGTGCCAACTTGGCCCGCGTTGCCATGGAACGAGCACCAGGACCAGCACCGCCAGGGAGAGATGCACGGGAAGAAGAGCGCGCCGTGCAATCTCCGTGTACCCTTCGTTACCCCACGCCCACTTAAAGCACAGATACTGGACCAGAAGAAGCCCCGAGAGCCAGAACGCCCCGTACGCCTGTCGCATGGGAAGCCGCTCCGGAACCGCGGAGCGCAGCAGCCACCAGTAGGCTAAGGCGACGAACAAAGCTTCGACCAGAACCCAACCTCCAAACCAGAAGGCCGCCATCAGGCCCAGCACCAATTCTTTCCCCGGGAAAGCGCCATCAGTCCAGAGCAGGCCCAGTACACCGACGGCCGACACGCCGCCGAAGGCAACTGCTAGAGCCAAGAGAACACGTCCGGGCACAGTTAAGCGCATACGAGACCTCAGAACGAAAGGCCGGTCCTGAGACACGACCAGGAAACGTTGGCGCCGCTACCGTTGAAGCCACAGATCCTATAGCACTTATAGTGAGCCTTCATGCGACATGACCATCGACCTTTGCCCAGGAGCGCGCAATCCTTCTCTTCCTCGATGAGGCAGACGCGGGTACAACGAGCGCGGTCCGACTCATCGAACTTCCGGCAGCATCTCTCCGCCTGGCAAGGATAGGGATCCTTATCTCGTGGGCACTGATAATTCTTCTCGTAGCACTCGTCGTTGTAGAAGGAGCACGAATCTCGCCCTCCTCCGTTTGCTGGCGTGCGCCCGCCACCCTGAAACGCTAGGCCGGTTGGGTCAATGTAGCGGAGCGGATTACCGTTGGCGTAGTTGTACCAATCTGGTCCGTACTCACCACTAAACATGCCGAAAAGGGCGAGCGGATCCGCCTCCAGATACCTCCCCACCCCCGGCAGATACCACCTGTTCCAGTTGTAGTACGGCCCCTGGAGCCCGAGGCTCCCGAAGAGGCGCTCGTCGTACTGGCCGGGGAGCCGCAGGTTCGTCACGACCTGCTGCGCCGTCACTGGATCGGCCGACACGATTTCGCCGACCTCGCCGAACGGTCGCTGGTACGTGCCCCAGACCTGTTCGCCCTCCGCGCTCGTCAGCGCCCTCGGTGTTCCGAGGTGATCGACGTGCACCGCGTATGGGCGTGACGTGCTTCCCGCGATCCCGTACTCGATCTGTGCAACCAGCACTCCGTCCATCCACACGTAGTCTCGCACGACCCGCAGCGGCTGCCCCGATTCGCCAGCGGCCATTTCGGTCAGCGGCTCTCCCCCCATCCCGGGCACGATGTACTGCCACCCGCTCCCGAGCTGCCGCGCGACGCGCCGGTTGTGTGCGTCGTACCGGAACCGCGCGCTCACGGCGGACACATCTACATCCTCGAGACAAGCCACGCCTCCCGGCGTCAGCGCGCCAGCCATGTCACCGACCATGGTCAGGCGCCCGAGGACGTCGTGCCGCAAGCACACCGCCCGCTCGATGTTGGCTCCGGACGCGTCGTATCTCCCGATGGCAGAGACGTTCCCCTGGTGGTCGTACCCGAACGCGAGGCTTGCGGCTCCCGTTCCCGTGAGCTGCTTCGCGATCGCGTCCGTACCGGGCGCGTACTCGTACAGTGCCCCGAGAGCACCGAGCACCGTTGGCGGGCACGCCCCGGGATCGTTTCGGGTGTCCGACCACGACGCGAGCCGGTCCAGGAGATCATACGAGAGGACCCGCGAGACGTCCCGCGTGCACCCCACGGGATCCTCCGACCGATCGGTCGCCTGGACGACGTCGCCGGCCGGGCTCATCAGGTAGCTCAGCGACAGCGGCCCGCTCGCGATCGCCTGCGGCTCATACCTGAGGTTGAACGTCTGAGCGAGCGCCGTACCGTTCCCGAAGGTCAGCGCCGAGACCGGACCACCGGGCAGCCGCGCCACGTTCGAGACGAACACCGCCTCATCGGCCGCGTTCCGCACGCGCACGATCTCGCGGGTCGCCGGGTCGCGATCGTAGGCCACCACGAGCCCTGAGGGGTACGTCACGGACGCCACGTCGCCGTCTGCATCGTACGAGTACTCCGTGACGAACGGGGCGGCCACACCGGCTTGCGAGAGCGCCAGGGAGGCAACGCGACCGAAACCGTCATAGGCGTACGCGAGCGTCGTCTCCGTCCCGGCGATCGTCGTGAGCCTCCCCACCTCGCCGTTCTCGTCGTAGCGGTACTCGTACTGGACGGAACTTCCGTCCGTCGTCCGGTCGGCGGCGAGCGTCAGGAGGCGATCGAGCCCGTCGTAGGTGTACGCGACCGAGTCCTCCGAGTCGCCCTTCGCGACCAGGTTCCCGCGCGCGTCGTAACGGAACCAGCGATCGCCACCCCAGCGCAAGTTGGGCGACGAGAGGCGCTGGAGCCTCCCGAAGTCGTCGTAGGTGTAGCTCGTCGCACGCCCGGTCCCGTCGGCCACACGGGCGAGCTCGTCGCGGTTGGGGACGAAGTCGTAGTCGGCGACGTCCACCGCGAGCGGGCTCCCGCTCGAGTCCACCCCGGCCCGCCGGACGCCGGTCGCGCGGCGCAGGCCATCGAAGGTGAACGAGGTCTCCCGTCCTTCCTCGTCCTCGGAGGCGTGCAGCGAGCCGTCCGTGTCGTAGGTCCACGTCCTGGCGGCCCCTGGCTGGTTTGGGTGACTCTGCCACACGACGTTGTGCATGTGGTCGTAGGCGCGGTCCTGCGCCCATCGCACCACGCCCTCTGCGTCGCGGCGCTCGGAGTGAATCTGGTTCCCGGCCTGGTCGTACACGTAGAGCTCGGTCGACGCGGCGGCGACGTTCGCTCCCGGCGCTTCCGGGTCGCCGGCCAGGCGCTCGACCTTGTCGAGACGGCCCTTGGAGTCGTACGAGTACCTCTCCGACGCGCCCGTCCCGAAGATCCGAAGCCGCGGCTTCATACCATCGTGGTAGCGGATCTCCCTGTGCGAGGCGGATCCTCCGCGGCCGGTGACGATCACGTGAATCGGCCTACCTCGCCCGTCCTTGACGATCGTCGTCGCCGTTCCGTCGGGGGCGACCGTCAGGAAGACGCCGAACAGGTCGTAGTCGTACGAGGTCACGAGTGGCGCCGCGCTCGGAGACGCATACACCCGCAGCTCGCGCAGCCGTCCCTGGCGCGCGGACGACTCGCCGTCACCCCAGTAGACCCGCTCCTCGAGCGGGGGCACGTCGTTCGCGCCCGGGTGGTCGAGATCGATGGGCCCGTAGGTCCGGACGAGCCTGCCGCGCGCGTCGTACGAGAAGAAGGTAGCGTGCCGCTCGAGGACGGCGCCGGACGAACCGTCAACATATCCGGCGCTGATCTGTCTGCACATCACGCTGCCTTCCGGCAGCGGAGCCTGATGGCAGGTGTAGCCCGCCGGATCGCCCAGGGCTGGAGCCGCGTCGTGGTCGTACTCCTCCCAGCTGTAGCCGGACGGGTTCACCCCGCTCCGCCTGAAGATCTTGGTCACGGTGTCGAGACCGAGCGTGACGCCCGGGGCGACCGTCTTCGCGACTCCGTACTCGCGCCACTCTTCCCGCGCATCGGCGGGGAGCGGGTCCGGCACGCTGCAGCCCTGGCCTGCGTACTCGACGGTGTGGATCACGCGCCCTGCAGCGTCGTACTCCTGGAACTTGACCTGGCCCTCGTCCGACACGGAGCACTGGAGACGCCCGTCTTCGGTCCACTGAAGCGCGCCGCCCGCGCCCATCGAGGAAGGGCCGGTCATCGCCACGACCCGCCCGAAGTAGTCGAGGGTGCGTGACGAGGTGATCGCGGTCTCGCCGTTGGGACCGCGGAAGTACTCCGTCATCGTCACCAGGAGTCCGTCCGCCGAGTACGCCACGCCGACGCTCGAACGCCCGTCCACCACGCCGATGGCCCTACCCTGCGGATCGTACGAGAACTCGGCGATGAGGGTGCCGCTCTCGTCACGTACGCCGCTCACGCGGGGCCAGGGATGGCCGGCGACGTTCTGGTGAACGTACGAGCGCAGCGTCTTGGCGTCGGCATCGACGGCGGAGGCGAGCAAGTTCCCGGCGTAGGTGTATGTCGCGACCGTCACGCCGTCGTAACGAAGCTCCTTCGCGTACCGCGGGCCAGGACACGCCACCGGGTTCCGCGCCTCCAGCGAGTGCCCGAGATCGTCCGTAAGCCGGAGCAGCACGCCGTTCTCGGGCTGGTAGCTCACGGTCACGGCGTTGCCGGCGAGGTCCACCACCTTCGTCAGGCGGGCTCGACCTCCACTCGAAGCCGCGGTGCAGTACGGACTCGATCCACCGTCGCACGGGCTGCACGCCTGGGCGAAGTGAAGCTCACGCCCGTCCGTCAGGAACACGATCCACTCACCGGATGGCCGTTCCACGAGGACATTGCGGTGGGGCGTCTTGTAGGGAAACGGGGCGTAAGCGCCGTAGACGTTCCACGTCTCCGAGCCGTCCGGTGACAAGGCCGTTCCGCTCAGGGCGAACTTGAAGCCGCTCAGCGTCCCACGCGCGACGGTGCAGATGTCTCCGGTGCACGTAAGGTGCGCCTCCCAGTCGTGATGCCACGCATTGGCAAAGATGCCACCAGTGCCGCCAACCTTCAGGTCCAGGTCCGAGCTGTTGTACGTGCGCGTCAGCGAAAGCCTGGAGATCCGCTCGACCGAGAAGTCCGTGTACGGCTCGGTGACCGCGGCGCGCGAACCGATCAAGATCGGGTCATCGCCTGCCTGCGTATGGCCAGGATCCCCTCCGCAGGAGGCCTGGCTGCCACCGGCGAACTCGTCCTTGCAGGTCGAGCAGTTCGGGTTCACCAGACCGGTGCACAACGGGTCTTCGCCCGAATTGCAGGTTGGCAACGGCCCCGGCGGCACACACGCGGTCGCCGAAGTGTCGCGATTCACGCAATACGGCGAGAAATCACCGCAGAACGTTGCAGGGTTCCCATCGTCCCGACAAGTCGGCTCGCCCGCGGCCTTCCCGGTTCCGCAGTAGTACGCCCTGTCTTCGCAGCACAGGCTTGCCTCGTAGGCCCCTGCGGGCGCCCAGCGACACCCGAAGGTCGTCCCGACATGATAGACCTTCGGGCATTCCTGAGCCTCCGCGCCCGCGGATGCTGCGATGACGAGCGCGGCCGTCAACCACATGATGTAGCCGGAACCGAGTCTTCGCATCCCACTCTCCACCCGTGACTCTGCCAACGAAACGTGTGCCATTGCTCGCTCCGATCACCGGCGCACGAGCTGCAGCGCGAACGTGGCTGCCGTGCCGTTCGCAGGCTCGATCTCCAGCAAGTACGTTCCCGTCGCGGGGAGCTGCGGCCATTGCAGCGTTCCGATCCCGTAGATCATACCGGCGCTCAGCGCCGAGCCGTCCGGCTTGAAGACCGTGTAATTGGCTGCTCTGCCTGCGGGAGTGGTCGAGTACGAACTCGTCACCATGTTCAACAGGTCGCCTGAGCTCGCCGCGATCGAGTAGCGCCCGTTCTGGCCTGCGATGAGACTGAGCGTCGTGGGCGGATCTCCGACGGCCAGGGTCCCCGTGGCGTAGGGGATGAGTCGCAGGTCCAGTGTCCCGACGCTGATCCCCGCCGGAGTGACCAGCACGGTGTACGTGCCCGTGGCAGGGAGGACCTTGAGATTGATCTTCGAGTCCGTGTTCCCCGACAGGCCGGTGTACGCGAGCTGATTGCCATCGGGCTTCTTGATCTCGATGGTCCCGCCGCTCACGAAGCCCGGCGACGAGGTCCGACGAAGGGTGAAGCTCAGGCCCGCGGTCGCGCTGAAGGTGTACCGGCCACCCTGACCCGGCCGCGCGGTCTCGAACCGTTTCGGCGTTCCGTCTGCCGCGATCGTTCCGGTGAGCGGCCTCGAGAGCAGGAGCGACAGCGACGCGGCAGCCGTGCCGCCGGGCTGGACCACGAGCGTGTACGTGCCCGCGGTGGTGATCGCCGGGAGCTGCCAGCTTCCGGGGCCGTAGAGAGTGGTCTGGCTCCAGGGCGAGCCGTTCGGGAGGAGCAGAAGCAGCGTCACCGAGGTGGCCGGGGTCGTGGACAACGTAGGGACCCCCAGCGCGAGCGTGTCGCCGACGTTCGCGGCGAAGGCGTAGCGCCCGTCCTGCCCTGCAGCGAGCGTGACCGGGAGGGCAGGATCCCCGACGACAACCGTCCCAGTGGACTCCGGGATCAGCCGGAGATCCACCGAGCCCACGCTGAGTCCCGCCGGGGTGATCTTCACCGTGTACGTGCCGGTGGAGGAAAGGACACCGAGACTGAGCTTCAAATCCCTGTTGGCCGAGAAGCTGGCGCTGCCGGAGGGAAGGAGATTGCCGTCAGGCTTCCTGATCTCCATGTAGGCGTTGTTCACGAATCCAGCCGACGACGTCGCTCGGAGCGTGAAGCTCTGGCCCTCCGTCGCGCTGAAAGTGTATCGGCCACCCTGGCCTGGCCGCACGGTCTCGAACCGTTTCGGCGTTCCGTCTGCCGCGATCGTTCCGGTGAGCGGCCTCGAGAGCAAGAGTGACAGCGACGCAGCGGCCGTGCCGCCGGGCTCGACCAGGAGTGTGTACGTGCCTGCAGTGGTGATCGCCGGGAGCTGCCAGCTCCCGGGAGCGCTCGGGATCACCCATCCGACCCGGGTCCCATTCGGCAGCAGCAGCGATAGCGTCACCGACACCGCCGGCGTCAAGGTCAGCGCTGGGAACCCGAACCCCAGCGTATCGCCTGCGTCGGCGGTGAAGGTGCAGCGGCCGTTCTGGCCATTGGCAAGCGACATCGCAGCGGGAACAGCCCCGTCCTGGAGCGCGACTACGACATCTGGCAGGACCTGCAGGTGCAGCGACCCCGTGGCGCCCGCCGCCGGCTGGATGACGACGGTGTACACCCCGGTGCTCGGCAATGCCGGTGGGACGAGCTTCGCGCTCTGACCCGCTGGAACGGCCCCGGGGTAGGGGACGAGCTCCGCGCCGCTCGGAGAGAAGAGCTTGACGGTGATCATCGCCGGGAACGTGTTGCCGCTCACATAAAGCGACACGTTCTGGCCCTGGACGCCGTCGAAGACGACGAGCCCGATCTGGCCGGCAATCGGGAGCGAGACGGGCGCGTCCTCGCCCGGAGCGATCCTCCGCGTGACGCCCACGTTCGCGACCGTATAGCTCGACGGCACGAAAAAGAAGTCCTCCTCGCTCGTGCCCGTCGAGCCCCGTGCCGTCACGGAGATCTTGCCCGAGGAGGCCCCCGCGCCGACGGTCGCCTGGAGCGCGGTGAGTGACGCATCTCCTACCGAAGCGGGGCCCCCGCCGACCCTGACGACGTTCCCCGAGGCGACGGGGTCGAAGTTGAAGCCTGTGATGGCCAGCGGCGTTCCGACCTTCCCCACCTTGGGCGAGAAGTCCGAGATCACGACGCCGTGCACGACCGTGAAGCTGTCAGCTGTCGTCGCGGTGCTTCCCGCGGTCGTCACCGTGATCGGCCCCGTCGTCGCGGCCTCCGGCACGACGAACGACAGCGTCGTGGCCGTCGCGGACTGGACGGCGCAGGGGGTTCCATGGAGCGCGACCGCGTTCTGGACCGGGTCGGGGGCGAAACCGCTTCCGGTCACGGCGACCACCTGTCCAGGGCCACCGATCGAGGGCGAGAAGCCGGTGACCGTCACCGGCGTGCCTGCAGCCGTCTGTACCTGGAGGACATTCCCTGCCGCATCGTAGGTGTAGGTTGCGGACTCGCCACTGTCCGCCGCGGATGCTCGGTTGGTGGAGGGCGCGGCCTCGCGCGCCGGAGCGCTCGCCGGGCTCCCCCCGCACCCGCCGATGAAGAGAACGACCGCGCCGAGCAGCACGCTGCATACGCGGGAACGCCAGCCGAGCGTGGTCACGCGAACCTCCTGGACATCCGCCGCGAGCACTGGGATTGGCTCGCCGTCCCTGCAACGGACGCCTGCTACGAAGAGTGCGGTACGCTCGCAGGTCGGACGCGAGCCGTCCAGCGGTTTCACGGGTGGTCGCTTGAGACCGTGTCGGCCGTTCGGGTGAGGTCCGGGGGGAGCTGATCACTACGAGCGAAGCAGGAAGAGACCGGCGGTCAGAGAGGTCGCACCCCGCCGTGCGCCTCGCCGCTGCCTCACCCCTCGCCAATCCCGTACTTAGCCAGACGATACCGGAGCGACCGGAACGACACGCTCAGGAGCCGCGCGGCCTCGGTCTTCACGCCGCCGGTCCGCGCGAGCGCCTGCTCCAGCAGGCGGCGCTCGATGTCGTCCAGGAACGATTGCAGATCGAGGCCCTCGGGAGGGAGCTCGGAGGTCGGGGCCCCGCTCACCGCCAGGGCGGCGGACTGCCCCCGGACGGCCGCGGGCAGCACCTCCGGGCCGATGGTCGGCCCTCGCGCCAGCGTGATCGCACGCTCCAGGATGTTCCCCAGCTCGCGCAGGTTCCCGGGGTAGGCGTACGCCTCGAGGAGCCGCGCCGTCTCGGGGGCGAGCGACGGCACGGGACAGCCCTGCTCGGCCGCGAGGCGCTCCAGGAAGTACGCGCAGAACTCGGCGATGTCCTCGCGCCGCTCGCGGAGGGGCGGCATGCGGACCTGGATGACGTTCAGCCGGTAGTAGAGGTCTTCGCGGAAGCGCCCGGACCTGACGTCCTCGCCGAGATCGCGGTTCGTCGCGGCCACGATCCGGGCCGAGATGCCGATGTCGGCCGTGCCGCCCACCCGCCGGATCCGGCGCTCCTGGAGCGCCCGGAGGAGCTTCACCTGCACCGGGGGCGGAAGCTCGCCGATCTCGTCGAGGAAGAGCGTCCCGGCCCCCGCCACCTCGAACAGGCCCGCCCGGCGCTCGCCCGCGCCGGTGAACGCGCCGCGCTCGTGGCCGAAGAACTCGCTCTCGATCAGCCCCTCGGGGATCGCGCCGCAGTTGACCGCGACGAACGGGAGGTCCCGGCGATCGCCGGCCACGTGGATGGCGCGCGCCACCACCTCCTTGCCCGTCCCGCTCTCGCCGGTGATGAGCACGGTGGAGCGGGTCGGCCCCACCCGGGCGACCACGTCCCGGATCTGCTGGATGGCCGCGGAGACACCGAGGATGGGCTCCGGCCCCGCCCTGTGGTCGCCCACCCGGTGCCGGAGCACACGGTTCTCGGCGAGGAGGCGCCGGTGCTCGAGCGCCTTCTCCACGACGAGCTGCAGCTCCTCCACCTTGAACGGCTTCAGCACGTAGTCGTACGCGCCGAGCTTCATGGCCTGGACGGCGTTCTCGGTGGTGGCGTAGGCGGTCATCATCACCACCTCGGTGTCGGGTGACCGCGCCTTCACCGCCTCGAGGAGCGACAGGCCGCTGTCCGCGCCGAGCCGCAGGTCGGAGATGACGAGGTCGTAGTCCTCGGCCCGGGTCCGGTCCAGCGCCTCGCCCAGGGTCGCGGCGCAGCGCACCTCGTGCTGCTGCCTTCGCAGCATGATCTCGAGGAGCTCGCGCAGGGAGCGTTCGTCGTCGACGACCAGGATGCCGGCCATTCCCGGATCCTATCCTGCGGCCGGGGCATCGGGACAGGCGGCGCGGAGGTGGACCTGGAAGCGCGCCCCCTCCCCCGGCGCCGATTGCACGCTCACATGTCCTCCGTGCGCGTCCACGATCCGCTGGACGATCGCCAGGCCCAGCCCGCTCCCGCCCGGCTTGGTGGAGTGGAAGGGCAGGAACAGGCGCGCCAGCTCCTCCTCGGCGATCCCCGGACCGTCGTCGGCGATCTCGAACGTCGCCCCTCCCTGCTCGGTCGCGCAGGTGACGCGGACGCGACCGCCGGCCGGCGCCACCGCCTGCGCGGCATTCCGGAGCAGGTTCCAGGCGACCTGCCGGATCTGCCCGGGATCGCACTCCACCGGCGCGGTGCGCAGCGCGCGCTCGAGCCGCACTCCGGCGGCGGCGGGGTCGTTGGTGAAGACGTCGAGCGTCTCGCCCAAGAGGTCGGCCAGATCGGCCGGCTCGCGACGGGGGGGCGGCGGCCGGGCGAACTCGAGGAACCCGGTCACGAGGTCGTTGAGCCGGGCGGTCTCTCTGAGCGCGATGTCGAGGAGCCGCCGCTCGCCCTCGGGCACCTGACCCCGGAGAAGCTCGATCGACCCGGAGAGCGAGGCGAGGGGGTTGCGAAGCTCGTGCGCGAGCCCCGCTGCGACACGGCCCAGATCGGCGAACCGTTCCGAGCGCTTCACCGCCTCCTCCATCGTGCGGAGCTGGGTCAGGTCCTGGAAGATCACCGCGGTCCCGAGCGACGCCCCGCTCCGGTCCGCGAGCGCGAAGCTCGAGTACCCGAGCCGGAGCGTCTCGCCGCGGACGTTCGTGTAGTCGATCTCGTCCCGGGCGACGTTCTCGCGGAACATGGGGAACACGTCACCCAGCGAGCGCGCCCGCGCCCTCCGCAGCGGCACCCCGGTCATCTGCTCGCCGGCCCGGTTCAGGAAGGTGACGCTTCCGCTCGGGTCGATGGTCAGCAATCCCCCGTTCATCGACTGCACGATGGACTCGTGCAGCGCGGTGATCGTGGCCAGATCGCTCTCGCTGGCGGCGAGCCGCTCGCCGGTGTCCCGGAGCTGCTCGGCCAGGTAGGCGGCAAGGACGGAGATGGCGATGAACGCGCCGAGGTGCACGAACACCGTGACCAGGTCGGGGCGCTTCCCCTCGCCGACGACGAGCAGCAGGTAGACCGCGGTGGAGAGCGTCGCCGCGACCAGCGCGCCCCTCCGGAACAGGAGGATCGCGCCGTTCACCGAGGCCAGCGAGAAGAGGAAGACGAACACGCTCTCGCTGCGCCCGGTCAGGGCGACGAGCCCCCCGGCCACCCCGACGTCCAGGGCGATCTGGGCATACGCCGTCAGGACCACACCCACGCGGCTCCGGAGCGCCATCGCGAGCACGATGCACGCCAGGTAGGCGACCACCGCCAGGACGTACAGCGGCGCGAAGGCCCGGTACTCCTGGGCGCGCGCCCCCCAGCTCACCGCCACCGTGCCCCCGAGGAGCACGGTGATGGTGATGGTGCGGAACAGGGTCAGCCAGACGAGCTTGCGGTGCAGCCCTGGATCGCGCTCGTCGCCTCGCATGTCCCGCCGGATGACTACTTGATGGTGCCCGCCAGGCTGAAGATGGGGAGGTACATGGCGACCATGAAGAAGCCGACGATGCCGCCGAGGAACACCATCATGAGGGGTTCGAGCATGCTGGTGAGCGCCGCCACCGCCACGTCCACCTCGTCGTCATAGAAGTCGGCGATCTTGCCCAGCATCTGATCCATCGCGCCGGTGGCCTCGCCCACGCCGATCATCTGGACCACCATGGGCGGGAAGAC
This sequence comes from Pseudomonadota bacterium, assembly GCA_023419875.1. GTDB lineage: Bacteria > Myxococcota > Myxococcia > Myxococcales > Anaeromyxobacteraceae > Anaeromyxobacter. The sequence goes on from JAEZXM010000072.1 coordinate 23,126, forward strand.
CTTGGTGTCGGCGAGCGGGCCGGCGATGTTCTTGCCCTCCGAGATCTTGGCGCGCACGTACAGGATCGCGCGCTCGATCGTGTTGTTCCCGGCGGACCTGGCCACGATCTCGAGGGCATCGAGGATGGGGACTCCGGAGGAGATCATGGTCCCCAGGGTCCGCGTGAACCGCGCCACCGACACCTTGCGGATCAGGGGGCCGAAGAGCGGGAGCTTGAGGACGGTCGCGTGCCAGGCGTCCTGGCCCTTCCCCTTGCGCGTCGCGAGCTTGAACGCGACGATGATGCCCACCGGGATGATGACCCACCAGTACCAGGTGGACCGGAAGCTCTTCGACACGTCGACCAGGAACTGCGTCGGGGCGGGGAGCGCCCCGCCCATGTCCTTGAACATCTTCTCGAAGGTCGGGACGACGAAGCCGATCAGCGCCGCCACGACCCCGACGGCGACCACCAGCACGATCGCCGGGTAGGTCATCGCGCCCTTCACCCGCCGCTTCAGCTTCTCGTTCTTCTCGATGTAGGCGCCCAGGCGCTGGAGGATCGTGTCGAGGATGCCGCCGATCTCGCCCGCCCGCACGAGCTGCACGAACAGCACGTCGAACACCTTGGGGTGCTCGGCGAGCGCGTCGGCGAAGGTGGAGCCTGCCTCGACCCGGCTCTTCACGGTGAGGAGCACCTTCCGGAAGGCGGGGTTGTCGGCCTGCGTTCCGATGATGTCGAGCGCCTGCACGAGCGGGAGACCGGCGTCGATCATCACCGAGAACTGCCGGGTGAAGACGAGGATGTCCTTGGTGCTGACGCCGCCGAACGAGAGATGGATCTCGACCGGCTTCTTCCGGACCCGCGTCGGCTCGATCCCCATCTGCCGGAGGCGCGCCTCGACGGCGCTCGCCTCGCCGGCCTCCATCTCGCCGGCGCGCACCTCCCCCGACTTCGTCTTCCCCGACCACTTCCAGACGGTCACCTTCTGGGCAGGCGCGGTCTTCGTAGCGACGGCGGCTTCGGCCATGGGAACCTCTCTGCTCGGCCTTCATCCTAGCGCAGCGTTGCCGGCCGGTCGAAATCGGGTCAGCGCCCCGGGGCCGGCGCCCGGGCGACGGCGGCGCCGTGGCTCAACAGATTTTTCAGCTCGTCCTGATCCGACGAGCGCGCCATCGCCTCGTCGAGGGCGATGAGCCGCTTCGCCACCGCCGCGGCCAGCGACTGGTTGAAGGTCTGCATGCCGAACTTGGACTGGCCGACCTGCATCTGCGAGTACACCTGGTGAACCTTGTCCTCGCGGATGAGGTTCCGGATCGCGGGGTTCGGGACCATCACCTCGATGATCAGCACCCGACCCGGTCCGCCCGCGCGCGGGAGCAGGTTCTGGGTGAGCACGCCCTCGAGCACGAACGAGAGCTGGGCACGGACCTGCGGCTGCTGATACGGCGGGAAGACGTCCAGGATGCGGTTGATCGTCTGGACCGCGCTGTTGGTGTGGAGGGTGGCGAAGGCGAGGTGGCCGGTCTCGGAGATCACCAGCGCCGCCTCGACCGTCTCGAGGTCGCGCATCTCGCCGATGAGCACGACGTCCGGGTCCTGCCGCAGGATGTACTTGAGCGCCTTCTTGAACGACCCGGTGTCCGCGCCCACCTCGCGCTGGTTCACGAGACAGTTCTTGTGCGGGTGCAGGTACTCGATCGGATCCTCGATGGTGACGATGTGCTCGTGCCGGTCGGTGTTGATCTTGTCGATGATCGAGGCCAGCGTCGTGGACTTCCCGGAGCCGGTCGGGCCGGTGACGAGGACGAGCCCGCGGGGCTTCTTCGCGAGCTCGGCGACCACCGGCGGCAGCCCCAGCTCGGCGAAGGTGAGGATCTTGAAGGGGATGGTCCGGAAGGCCCCTGCCACGGCGCCGCGCTGCATGAAGACGTTGGCGCGGAAGCGGGAGAGGCCCTTCACCCCGAAGGAGAGGTCGAGCTCGTTCTCCTCCTCGAACCGATGCTTCTGCGCGTCGGTGAGGATGGAGTAGCAGAGCTGCTTCGTCTCCACGGGGCTGAGCGGCGGCGTCTTCAAGGGGACCAGCTTGCCGTCGATCCGGAGCTGCGGGGGGGAGCCGGTGGTGACGTGGAGGTCGGACGCCCCCTTCTCGACCATCGCCTTGAGGAGCTGGTGCAGGTTGGCCACGGCGATCCCCTCAGAACTTGTCCGGCGCGGTGTTGCCGATGGCCTCGGAGAGGCTCGTCACGCCGAGCTTCACCTTGTTGAGCGCGCTCATCCGCAGGGTGCGAAAGCCGAGCCGGATCGCCTCCTGCTTCAGCTCCGCCGCCGAGCAGCCCTGGATGACGAGCTCCTTGAGCCCGTCCCACAGCGGCATCACCTCGTAGACGGCGACGCGGCCCTTGTACCCGCGGTCGTTGCAGGTCTTGCAGCCCGCCGGGCCCATGACCTGGAAGGTGCCGATCTCCTCCGCCGCGATGCCGGCCTCGAGCAGCGCCTGATCCTCCACCTCCGCCGGCTTCTTGCAGTCCGGGCAGAGGCGGCGGCAGAGGCGCTGGGCGACGATCGCGTTGAGGGAGGCGGTGACGAGGAACGGCTCGATCCCCATGTTGAGGAGGCGGGAGACGGTGCCGGGCGCGTCGTTGGTGTGCAGCGTGGAGAGCACCAGGTGTCCGGTGAGGGCGGCCTTGACGCCGATCTCGGCGGTCTCGAAGTCGCGGATCTCGCCGACCATGATGATGTCGGGGTCCTGGCGCAGGAAGGAGCGCAGGGCGGCCGCGAAGTTGAGGCCGATGTCCTCGTGCATCTGGACCTGGTTGATGCCGAAGAAGTTGAACTCCACCGGGTCCTCGGCGGTGGAGATGTTCCAGGCGACCTCGTTGAGCTTGGAGAGCGCGGAGTAGAGCGTGGTGGTCTTGCCCGAGCCGGTGGGGCCGGTGACGAGCACCATCCCGTACGGTCGGTCGATGGCCTCGAGGAAGTCCTTGAGCTGCGTCTCCTCGAACCCCAGCTTGGTCATGTCGAGCTGGAGGTTCGACTTGTCGAGGAGCCGCATCACCACCTTCTCGCCGAAGAGCGTCGGGCAGATGGAGACGCGGAAGTCCATCTCCTTGCCCTTGCCGAGCTTCAGCTTGATGCGGCCGTCCTGGGGGAGGCGGCGCTCGGAGATGTCCAGCTCCGACATGATCTTGAGGCGGGAGATGATCGCGTTCCGGAGCTTCATCGGCGGCTTCATCACCTCGTACAGCACGCCGTCGATGCGGAAGCGGACGCGGAAGTCCTTCTCGTACGGCTCGACGTGGATGTCGGAGGCGCCCTTGCGGATCGCGTCGAGCAGGATCAGGTTCACGAGCTTGACGACCGGCGCCTCCTCGGCGCTCTTCTCCAGATCGACGACGCTGGTGGAGTCGTCGGCGTCCTCGACCAGCGAGACCTCGGAGTCGTCGAACCCCTGCATCACCTCGTCGAGGTCCGGCCCCTTCTCCGCGTAGTGCCGATCGATCGCCTCCTTGATGGCCTGCTCGGAGGCGACCACCACCTCGACGTTGTAGCCGGTGAGGAACTTGACGTCGTCGATGGCGAAGATGTTCGAGGGGTCGCTCATCGCCACGATGAGCGAGGAGCCGGCCCGGTTGACCGGGATGACCTGGTGCTTCTCGGCCGTCGCCTTCGGGATGAGCTTCAGGACCTCCTCGTCGATGTCGAAGTCCTTGAGGGAGATCGCGGGGACGCCGTACTGCTTCGAGAGGAAGCCGGTCAGGTCCGCGTCGGCGATGGCGCCCTGCTTCACCAGGAGCGCGCCGATGCGGCCGCCGGTCTTGCGCTGCTCCTCCTGGGCCTTCTGGAGCTGCTGGAGGGAGATCAGGTTCTCCCGAACCAGGAGTTCGCCGAGCCGTCCTGACATGAGCGTTCCTCGTCGAAAGACGCGAGCGAGATGGAATCGGGCGCCAGGCGCCCGGACTCTCCGGAAAGTAACAGCCGGCCGCTCGGAGGGTCAAGGAACGGCCCCGCGCCGAGTCCCGCGAAATCGCAGGCAAACCGCAGCGAAAGTGCGCTCCCGCCCACATGGGCGCCGAGGGTTCCGCTAGCGGGCCGCGAAGAACTCCCTCGCCTCGGCGACGTCCCGCTCGATCTGCGCGCGGAGCGCGTCCACCGAAGGGAACCGCCGCTCGTCGCGGAGCCGGCGCAGGAACGCCGCCCGCAGCCGCGCGCCGTACAGGTCGCGGCCGTCGAAGTCGAGCAAGTGAACCTCGGCGAGCACCCCGCCGGCGGCCTCGACGGTGGGCTTCACGCCCACGTTGCACACCCCCGCGATCGCGGGGCCACCGTCGATCTGGACCGAGACCACGTACACCCCGTTTCCGGGGAGGAGCTGCGCGGTGCGGAGGTTCGCGGTGGCGAAGCCGAACCGGCGGCCGCGCCCGGCGCCGCGGACGACCTCGGCATCCACGTCGTACGGGCGCGCCAGGAGCTCCGCCGCCGCGTCCATGTTCCCCTCGAGGACGAACTCCCGGATCTTGGTCGAGGAGACCACGAGCCCGTCCACGGTCACCGGATCGAGGACGTGGAGCGCGACGCCGGGCGCGGCGAGGAGGGGCCGGAGCGCCTCCACCCGCGCGCGCTCGCGACCGGCGGTGAAGTCGTGACCCACCGCGACGTGGGCGACGCCGAGCGTGCCCGCGAGATCTCGGGCAACGAACTCGGCCGCGGCGCGGGCCGCGTACGCGAGGTCGAAGGGCTGGACGACGGTCGCGGCGAGCCCGAGGTCGGACAGGAGCTCGAGCTTCCGGGGCAACGGCGTGAGGAGCGGCGGGGCGCGCTCGGGGCGGAGCACCTGCGCCGGGTGCGGGTCGAAGGTGAGGACCCCCGCTCGCCCGCCCTGGGCGACCTTCCGGGCGAGCTCGACCAGCCTCCGGTGCCCGAGGTGCACCCCGTCCATGTTGCCGATGGCGACGGCGCCGCCGCGGAGCGCGCCCGAGGCGGCGGCCTCGTCGAGGGAGCGGAGGACGAGCATGCGTCCCTACAGATAACGCTTGGTGAACGCCTTCGGCAACAGCGCCCCGAGCGTGGTCTCCTCCCGCGCCCGCCTGGCGCCGACGAGGAGCACCGGGAGGTCGGGGCCGGCGAACTCGGCCAGCGTCTGGAGGCACATCCCGCACGGCGGCGTGGGCGGGACCGTGGCGCTCGCCACGGCCACCGCCTCGATCCGACGGGCACCGGCGGCGACCGCGGCCGCCACCGCGGCCCGCTCGGCGCAGACGGTCAGGCCGTAGCTCGCGTTCTCGACGTTGCACCCCGAGTAGATCCGCCCGCCCGCCCGGACCGCAGCGCCCACCGTGAAGCGCGAGTACGGCGCGTACGCCCGCCGGCGCGCGGCGGCGGCGGCGCGAGCGAGCGCGGCGGGGACGCGGGGGGAGCGCATCACCCCTGGAGGAAGCGGGCGACGGCGAGCTCGGCCTCGAGGGGGAGGTCGAGGAACCGGAGGTGCGCGCCGAACCGCTCCCCCTCGCGCGTCACCCGCACCACCTCGGCGCGCGCCCGGATCTCCTCGCGTACGCCGGGGAGCAGGAACCGCACCTCGAACCGATCGCCGGCGGGCGGGTGCAGTGCCTCGAAGTAGGCGCCTCCCAGGCCGAGATTCCCGGCCCGCTCCTCGAACGAGCCCCCCAGCGATTCGTCGCGGACGAGCAGCGGGAGCGGGAAGCGCGCGCTGTCCCGCCGATCGGACGCGGCATCGAGGCCGGCGCTGAGAGCGGTCGCGTGGGACATGGGATCCTCCTCGGACCGAAGGCTACACGAGCGATGTATTCGTGAACAACAGCCGACCTGCAGGGAGGGGGCCCCAGCGAAGCTGGGGTGGGGCCGGCACGCCCCGTTACAACGACCTCGAGAGGAAGGCCGTGATCAGGGCCGCGAGGCGGTCCCGGACCCTTTCGGCGACCTCGGCCACCTCCTCGTGCGAGAGCTTCCTCGGCGAGAGCCCGGCCGCGAGGTTCGTCACCACCGAGATCCCGGCCACCGGAACGCCCATGTGGCGCGCGGCGATCACCTCCGGCACCGTCGACATCCCCACCAGGTCCGCGCCCAGCGTGCGGAGCATCCGCACCTCCGACGGCGTCTCGTACGAGGGGCCGAGCATGCAGGCGTACACCCCCGCGGCGAGCGGGATCCCCAGCTCCCGGGCGCTGGCGTCGAGGTCCGCCGCGAGCCGGGGGTCGTAGGCCTCGGACAGGTCCGGAAAGCGCGGCCCGATCCGGCTGTCGTTCTCGCCCACGAGCGGGTTCTGGCCGGAGAGGTTGAGGTGGTCCGCGATCCGGACGAGATCGCCGGGCGCGTACGCCGGGTTCACGGCGCCGGCGGCATTCGTGACGAGGAGCGACTTCACCCCGAGCTCGCAGAGGATGCGCGCGCCGAAGGCGACGTCCTCGGCGGGCCAGCCCTCGTAGGCGTGGACGCGGCCTTGAAGCGCCGCGACCACCACGGGTGCACGGCCGGCGCGCGGCAGCTCGCCGACCACCAGCCGCCCGGGGTGGCCCGGGACACGCGAGACCGGGAACCCGGGGATCCCGTCGTACGGGATGACCGCTGCCCGCTCGAGCTGGTCGGCGAAGCCGGAGAGCCCCGATCCGAGGATCACCCCCGCGGCGGGCCGGGTCTCGAGCTGGCCGCGGATCCAGGCGAGCGCGTAGGAGAGGCGGGTGTGGAGGTCGGCGCGGCGGGTCATGCCAGGCGCTCCCGGACGAGCGGGGGGACGGATTGCGGGACCTCCGAGAAGCGCCAGGCGCGCTGGAGGCGGGCCGTCATGGCGGGCCGGGGCTCGCTCCGCGGGCCCTCATGGACGCGGCAGAGCGGCTCGCCGGGCTCCACCGCGTCGCCTACCTTCTTCAGGATCTCGATCCCGACCACGGGGTCCACCGCGTCCTCCACCCGGGCGCGGCCCGCGCCCAGCGCGACCGCGGCGAGCCCCACCGCCTGCCCGTCGATCGCCGCCACCC